>JBGSXK010000218.1:0-2597 GCA_041751455.1 Anaerolineae bacterium | reverse complement strand
TACAGCAATACATATGTTTATTTCGGTCAAAACGGATTTATCCGCCTGTGTTTCTAATCTCATCCTCATAAATTCGTGATTGATAATGATGTGCCCGTCTACCCCCCAAATTTTGGGCAAAACGATTACTTTCCAGAAGTTGCAGTGGAAAAACCCCCCGAAAAAGCATTAATCAGATTAGAAGAAATTCGGGGAAATGCACATGGAGAAAAAATGGTATAAGCCCAGCCGTTCGCCTCGATCCACGGTCTGGCACAGTGTGCTGTTTGTGCTGCTGGTGGGCTTGTCTGTGCTGAATGCAGGTGGCAGCTTAGCGCAGGATCAAATTTGCGAACCCGCGACAGGTGAACAGCTCAGTTATGGCGATAATGTATATGCTGGCACGGGAAGCTGTGGCACTTACTGGTTCTTCTATGGCAGCGCGGGTGATCGGGTGGTCATCGAAATGAGCAGCCGCGAGTTCGATACGTACCTGGAACTGCTCGACAACAATTACAGGCAGCTAGCTTATCACGATGATGTTGGCGGTGGCAGCACTGACTCACGGCTGGAAGCCACCCTGCGTTACAGTGGTGAGCATATCATCCTGGCGCGAGGTTATGATGATGATATTGCAGGGCACAGCTATACATTGTCGCTGCGGAGATCACCTGCCCAGGCTCAGGAGCCAGCCTGTACCGAACCTGTTGGCAGGGGCATCCTGATTTATGGCAGTGGCAGCCGCCAGGACAGGCTGACCACCACCTGCGGTGATGTGTGGCACTTTTACGGGCGCAGGGGTGATCGGGTGCAGATCGTGCTGGAACCTGGCCACAGTCCCTCGGCGAGGATAGAACTGGCCGACCCGCTCAATAACAGGCTAGGCGAAGGTGAGACGCGCATTGAAGCCGTGCTGTCACGCGATGGTACGTACAGCATTTATGTGCTGCCTGCCTATGGCTATCCTGCGCCTTATGCCTATCTTTACTCGTTGACGCTGAACGGCATTCCCGCCCCTACGCCGACTGCAACCCCCATACCACCCACAGCCACTCCGGTTTGCACCGCACCCAGCCCCAGGGGCACCTTAGCGGCGGGTATTGTCACGCAGAACACGGTGATGAGCAGCGAGTGCGGGGATGCCTGGACGTTCTCTGGTGGGGCGAATGACCGGGTGGTGCTGTCACTGCGCAGTGCGGTGTTCGATCCATATCTGGAACTGCGCAGCGCCAACGGCAGCCTGATTGCTGCCAATGATAATCACGCGGATAGCCACGCGCGTATTGAAACCACTCTCACCGTCAGCGGTAGTTACACGGTCTATGCGCTGGGACGCAGCCCACGCCTGAGAGGGCTGGATTATACGCTGTATGTGGAGGTGCAGCCGCTGCCGCCATCCGTGACACCGGTCACGCCAACGGCAACTTATACGCCCACTGAGATCACGTCTACGGTGATTGCACCTGTAGAGCCTCATGTTTCCGCCGCGCCCATCACAGACATTAACATCCCCATCGAATCTGACTTCACAGGATTAGGGATCGCTTTCGGCGTGCCGCTGATGGCAATCTGTGGCATGGCGATGCGCTCTCGTCTGCGTCACTGGTCACGCGGCCGGGCACAGATCAACGCGGTGGAGGGCGAACCCCCACAACCCTGCCAGTATGCGCGGGAATACTGCACCAAACGGCGCAGGCTTGAAGGTGCGGGCGAGATACAGCTTAAACACTACGCCGTGACCCGGCTGCACCTCAGTGCATATGACCCACGCACAGGCCGCCCACGTGAGCACAGTGTCGATGGGGGGATTATCCGTGATCTGAATGATGTTATCCTGGCGCGGCGGATGGGGCAGGGCGAGTTCCCGCTGCAACAAAGCCTGCGCTCGCTTGCCGCACGGCTGGATGATGAGGTCTTTTACTGGCTGCAACGTGAGGCGCACGTTCCTAACCGCGCCCTTTATGGCGAGTTGGAAGGCAGCGAGGTCACCTATACGTTCACTCGCTATCGGTGCCAGAAGGTGCATGGAGTGCCGCGCTGGAAGAAGATTGACGAGTGGGAAGTGAGCGCACAGGATGAGCGTACGGTATTGATTACTGATCTTTCAGGTGCGCCGCCCACCTCGCTGGAAGGTGCTTTGCTGAGCTTTGTGCGGCAGATGAGTTCGCCATTTGCGCTGTAAACATTCCCTAATATAAAAGAGGCGAGTGGTCACAGAACTCGCCTCTTTGCCGTCATGGATTGATGAAACAGTGTCACTTCAGCGCAGGGGTATGCTTGACTGCTGTGGTACGGGGTGTTGGCCGAAGTCGACCCAGGCGGGCGGTGAACACCACGGGCATAAGCTGCGCCAGATGTGAAACATGCGCCAGCGAAAGCCCCAGCGTACTGATGCGTGAGCGACCAAAGGTACGGCGGCGCAGGTTCACCGGCAGCTCACTGATACGGTAGCCGCGCAGGGCGGCCTTGGTGAGCAGTTCTGTGCTGGCAAGTGCGCCTTTGCTTTCCAGGACGATGTTCTTGACAACTTCCCGACGATAGGCGCAGAACAACGAAGTCCAGCTATGAATACGGGAATTCACCAATAGGCGATAACATACTGAAGCGGTGCGCCCCAG
>JBGSXK010000217.1:0-137072 GCA_041751455.1 Anaerolineae bacterium | reverse complement strand
CAGGCGATGTCTGACCCGACACAAACCGCCGAGATGCTGCGACCTTACGCGCACATCGAGGGCAAACCGGTGCTGGCAAGCTGGATGGGGGGGAGCGATATCGCGGCAGGGGAGGCGATTCTTAACCGCGCTAATATCCCGACTTTTGCTTATCCTGATACCGCGACCCGTCTGTTTAACTATATGTGGCGTTATACCTACAATCTGCGCGCGCTGTACCAGACACCGATTCTGACGGAACAGGATCACCATACGACGGCGCGTGAGAGGGTGACGCAGATCATTGAGCGGGCACGCGCACAGGGGCGGGCTATCCTGACCGAGCATGAATCGAAACAGATCCTGGCCGCTTATGGCATTCCTACCACAGACAGCCAGATCGCCAGCAGCGAGGATGAGGCTGTCGAGGCGGCACGAGCGATTGGTTATCCGGTAGTAGTCAAAATCCACTCTGAGACCATTACGCATAAGACTGATATCGGCGGGGTGAAACTCAATCTTAGTGACGATCAGGCTGTGCGCGAGGCTTTCCGCGAGATCAGGCAGGCAGTTGAGCAGAAGGCCACTGCCGCCGACTTTATGGGTGTGAATGTGCAGCCGATGGTCAAGCTGGATGGTTATGAGCTGATCGTGGGCAGCAGCGTAGACCCACAGTTTGGCCCAGTGCTGCTGTTTGGCACGGGCGGGACACTGGTCGAGGTGTTCAAAGACCGGGCGCTGGGGCTGCCCCCGCTGAACACCACGCTGGCACGGCGCATGATGGAAAGCACGAAGATTTACGAGGCCCTGCACGGGGTACGCGGACGCGCCCCGGTAGACCTGGCCGGGCTGGAACGGCTGCTGGTGCGTTTTAGCCAGATTGTCGTCGAGCAGCCGTGGATTAAAGAGATTGATATTAACCCGCTGCTGGCCTCGCCGGAGCGCCTGCTGGCGCTGGATGCGCGCGTGGTGCTGTATCCACCGGAGGTGAGCGAGGATGAGCTGACCCCGCTGGCGATTCGCCCGTATCCGAGCCAGTATATCGGTGAGTGGACGCTGAAGAACGGCACGAAAGTGATTATCCGGCCTATCCGTCCAGAGGATGAGCCGATGATGGTCAAGTTCCACGAGACGCTTTCTGATGAAACCGTGTACCTGCGTTATTTCGACCCGCTGAAACTGAGCCAGCGCATTTCGCATGAACGGCTGGCGCGCATCTGCTTCATTGATTATGCGCGCGAGATGGTGCTGGTGGCCGAACACGAAAACCAGCATACGGGTGAACGTGAGATCATCGCGGCTTCACGCCTGAGCCGATTACACGGGACGAAGACGGCAGAGTTCACCATCGTCATCAGCGATGCGTACCAGGGGCAAGGGCTGGGCACGGAAATCGTCCAGCGACAGATCGATATCAGCAGGGCAGAAGGGCTGGACCATATCACTGCTGTGATCCTGCCTGACCATGACCACATGCGATACATCTTCGAGCGTTTTGGTTTCCAGATCGCACAGAAGGCAGATGGGCGCACCCTGCACGCGGAAATTGACCTGTAAAGCAAGCATCAGGTTAATGAATTGTAAAACCCACATCAAGAACTGAGCATGGCTCTCAATGGTCTCTAGCCTCAGTGCGAACCCCGGCCTTAGAATGATCTGGATCTATCGCACTGAGGTTTTGTATGACGCATACGGACATTCTGAAACACTTTCGCCACAACTTTACCGTCAATGTACTGGACGGTGCTTTCTTCGGGGCAGGGCTGGGCTTTGCATCGTTTGTCACGGTGATTCCGCTGTTTGTGAACAGCCTGACTGAATCGACCACGATTATCGGCCTGATCGCGGCGCTGCATATTATCGGCTGGCAGCTTCCGCAGTTGTTCACGGCCAGGAAAGTGGCAGGGCTGCGCCTGTACCGCCCGATGGTGCTGCGGCGGACGATTGAGGAGCGCTGGCCGTTCCTGGGGCTGGCGGTGGTGGCGCTGCTGATTCCGGTCATGAGCAATCAGGTCGCCCTGGGTCTGACCTTTTTGCTGGTGGTCTGGCATTCGTTTGGCGGCGGCTTTACGGCGACGGCGTGGCAGAGCATGATCAGCAAGATCATGACTCGTGAGCGGGTGGGGACATTCTTCGGCGCACAGTCGGCAGCGGCGAACCTGATGGCGGCGATCACGGCGGTGGCAGCCGGATGGATTCTGCTGAATATTGAATATCCGTATAACTTTGCCCTGTGCTTCTTCCTGACCAGCATTCTGATGACGATCTCCTGGGTATTCCTGTGGGCGGCACGTGAGATCGCGCATGAGCCGCGCAAGGTGACTGTGGAAGAGGATGCGCTGTGGCCGAACCTGCGCGACATCCTGCGGCGTGACGTGAACTTCCGCTGGTTTATCGCGGCGCGGGTGCTGACGCAATTTGCATGGATGGCGACCAGCTTCTACACGATTTACGCGGTGCGCCAGTATGAGATGGACGAACAGACTGCCGGGCTGATGACCAGTGTGCTGCTGCTGGGACAAACCTTCGCCAACCCGCTGATTGGCTGGGTGGGAGATCGCTTTGGGCACCGGCGGGTGTTTATGGGCGGGCTGATGGTGATGCTTGCGAGTATTGTGGTGGCGCTGGTGATGCCGCATACAGGCTGGTTCTACCTCGTTTTCGGGCTGGCCGGTTTCGCACAGGCCGTATTCTGGACGACCACGATGGCAATGACGGTGGAGTTCGGCGAAGAAACCGAGCGCCCCTATTACATCGGACTCACGAATACGCTGATTGCCCCGGCGACTATCCTCGCGCCGATCATTGGTGGGTGGCTGGTGGATGCTTTTGGTTTTCAGGCTATGTTCGCGGTGACGCTGGTCGCGGGACTGGTGGGTGTGATGGTGCTACAACTGGCGGTGCTTGATCCACGCCGTTTGCGCCCGGTGCTGACTCCGCAGCCAGTGGAGTAGGTGGTGGCGGGAGTAGAAATTTTTTCCCGCCAGTTCCGCCAGCTCAAATGTTTGCTGCCGTAAGCACAACCTGCTGATGCCTGCCGATAGTGGAGGTTTTCCTCTTTTGAGTTCATGGTTACAGGCAGGATAGCACAAAAGCGGGCGCAAATGGTGGACATATGTCCCTATTCTGGTGTTGATGAGCGAAGTGCTGAACCTAAACATTCGCAGGTTGATTTACGCGAGTGTTATAAGGGCAGGTAGACGCAAAAATGACAGCCAGGTGCAGACGCTTTGAGGATAAGATCGCCTTGCATGAGCCGAGCAAGCGCAAGCGACATTGGCAACCCCAGCCCCGCCCCGGCAGTTGGCAACTGTGGGCGTGCCTCGCCACGCCAGAAAGGCTCGAAGATGTGGGGGAGGTCAGCCTCGGCAATACCTCTACCGCTGTCCATGACACTGATATGCCAGCCTGTTTCGGGTGACCAGTCCGATGAGACTTTAATCTCTCCCTGAGTTGTGTGGGCAATCGCATTCCACAACAGGGCCTGCACGATACGTTTGATGGCTGCCTCATCGCCTGTCAAGGTGGCTGGCAGCGACTGGGAGGTGGACAGGAGAAAGGCAAGACCTTTCTCCTCACCTGCCAAACGAGCAGGATCACACCAGGCGGCCAACTGCGCGCGAGGGTCGAAGGGCCGCGGGTTTAAGGGCAGTTCTTTTGTATCCGCCTTGACGTAAGTCATGAAATCATCGAGCATCGCCAGAAGGCGGGCACTATTACGCTGTAAACGCAGCGCGGCACGCTCCTGCTTGGTGGTCAATGGGTCGTAAAAACCGTGTGCCAGCATCTCGCTGGTTGAGATCAGCGTGTTGAGGGGGCCGCGCATATCGTGCCCCATTTTTCTCAGCAGCTGCGTAAATTCAGACTGCTCCTCCATACCCCGTTCTTCCTCTCAAAATGATTCAACAGCAAACTGGTTGACCGTTTCAAGCAGTTTCTCGTTGGAGATGGGCTTATTTAAAATGAGGTCTACACGAGAAGCATCGCGCGTACCGGTTATAAGTTCCGGGTGGCCGGTAATGACCGCAATTTTTGTATCCCTGAGTGCCTTGTAGCTGCGCACGATGTTGATGACTACCACACCTGTGTAGAAGGTTTGTCCATAAATCTATGTATCCCTGGCTTCTGCCTTGCTGTCTTTATAGCTGCCAGGGGCGTGTGGGAAGTAAAACATGGGGCTGTATGGTGTTCATATAAGATGCCAAACGCGGCAAGAGAGGCGGTATTCACGGAAAATCTCTTATACTACAGAGAAGAATGTGGGAGCGGAGAGGTCGTATATTGAAGTTCGTGAAGCGGCACAAAACCTTAGTTGTGGTTTTAGGGTTGCCTGTTGTGCTTTACGTACTTTTCCTGACGTTCATAGGCCCAATCGCTTTGCCTTCACGCATCCATAACACGATCACCCTTCGAAACTTCGCACGTCCATTTCTCGAATATCCCCTACCGCCGCAAACGGTAGAAATCAGCAATTCCGCCAGATGGGGCATCCTGACAGGTAACGGCAACCACTGTGATTTTGAGGTGAGCCGAACGCTGCGTACCGAATTGAGCCAGACTGAGATTGAAGCCTATTATGCGAGTATAGAGTTTCCGCCGATTGTGCCAGGGGAATCGAGAATTGCACCGATCTGGGGCCGGGATGGGATGTTAGGAGTTAATGTTGATGTTGATGCAGCACAACCCAGTGTCATCACCATTTCGATCTTCGACGGTATTTATGACGGGACATTCTGGGATTTAGCGTGCAGTTAAAAAGGTGAAACCACCAATACCATTCTCGCCTGTCCTCGCGCTTAATCCCTTCTTTTACTCATTTCTCGCTACCTGTCGCTCAACGCTCATTCCTGAACCCTCAGCAGATTCCTGGAGGGTTCTCGTCATCGAAAGTACACGCAATTGTCTGTCGGAATTGGAGCCTTAAAGCTGTGATACCGCCTCTGAAGATTTTTCCAAGCCAGTAAATGGCACGGCAAATGTGCCAACCTGACCCTCGACGGGGACAAGGTGGAGGTCGACAGCGGTGGCGCACCCGGTACAGACCAGACTGAGCCAACCGATATAACCCCCCGCATTGACTTTGACCCAGGCTGAGTCGGCTGTGCGCGCGAGGATGGGATAGGCCGCGCCCCGTGGCACAGTGGCGATCCATCCATCACTGCCGAAGAGATAGGGGAGGGAGCGCAGTTTCTGACCCAGCGCATACTGAACAGTCACCGTGGGAACAGATGGTGGCGCGAAGCAGTCCGGCGCGGTGCAGGGGACATTGATTACGCCGACCTGCCCAGTGGTCAGCCAACCCGCAACCCAACCAACCCTGCCGAGATATTCCGTTTGCAACCAGAAGGCATTGCTGTCACGCCCGATGATGCTGAGGACTGTGCCGGGCGCGATACGTGTCAGTGATGGGCTGTCGGTGGTGGGGGCGGCGCGCAGGTTGAGATAGGGGCCGCGCGGGAAAGCGGTCGCCTGTGCAAGGGGAGTCATGCTGCTCTGGGCGACAGCGGGCAAAACACAAATGATCAGGGCGGAAAGCAGCAGTAGCAGTGGGAGGCGCTTCACAGTCATCTCTCCTGTATGAACTTTATAAAGTGAAGTATAGACGAATTTGTGTTTGTCTGCACGAGTGTATGCATGGCATAAGCGGGACCTAGTAAAGGGGTAATCGCTGTTTGTTTCAACCCCGAATAAACGGGGGGTCGTGTCATAAAAAGCTTAGTGAGACATTTATTAAAGTAATGGAGGACAGGACTTAGACGGAGAGGTCACGTATTATGCAGCACATCGAACATTTATCACTTCCCCCGGAAGAATGGTTGGTCGATTTACCTGTTCAGGAAAAAAGTGCAGCGCCAGTGCCACAGCAGGCGGCTGTGACACGTACGAGAAACATGGCTTTGATCTGCCATATCCAGGTGGGTATTCTGATTACCTTCTATGGTGTGCTGCTGACCTTTGCGATCTGGCTGCTGTTCGATACGTGGAGCAGCAAGTTTACCCTGCTGAAAATGCTGGGGGTGAATGGCCCGGCGCTGAGTGAGCCACTGCTGCAAACGATCAATTATGCCGTTGTGGGCGGGTTTATGGGCAGCATCCTGTATCACATCCGCCAGCTTTATCATTATTACCTGAAGAACAAGTATGATCCTCGCTGGTTCGGCAAATATCTGACCGCACCGCTGGAGGGCGCGATCATGGCGATTGTGGTTCTGGCACTGATCCGCGGCGGCGCATCGTTGTTTGGCGGGTCTTCAGAGTCTGAGGTGACAGGCGCGACCAATTTCACCGTGTTTGGTACAGGGGCGCTGGTGGGCTTCAGCACACGAGATGTGGTGGCATGGCTGGAAGGGCTGGCGGGGTCACGGTTCGGCGACAAAAAAGATGATGATGACCCGGCACAAGGTGGCAGAGGGAATACAGATTAAGCGAGGGCGCAGCAACCGGCTGCGCCCCTGTTTTTAGTATGTGTTATGAGACGGCATGACTGTCGTGCTCATGCTCCTGGATGTACTGCAAGGCCCATGAAGGCAAATGACCTTTGTAAAGCTCCTGGAATGCGGGGTTGAGACAGTCCCGCACACTGACCACACCACGGCAGTTGGGCGCACCGCAGCGGCATTCCCAATCTGGCCATAACCATTCGTCGATCTCACTGGTGGCGTAGTCGTAAGCGACTTCATCGCCGGGGAAGATATCACGGATGGCCACCAACGCCTCATCGCCCAGGCAGGCGGCGTTAGGGTTGCAGGAGTGATTCATGTAGCAGCTATCGCCGCTGCCCATGATGTAGATCCCCCCAGCCACATGACACAGGTTACTGACTTCATGGGGAAGCTGTACCAACTCCTCAAAGGTATAACGCGGGCTGTCGTAATCTTCTGACCAGACCAGCGTACCTTTGGGAATAAACTCAGTGGCAAACAGCCCCCAACCATGAACCGAACTCTGTTGTTTCTTTATCGCAGGGTGGAGCATAGGAAAGTGTCCTATCTTCCGGCGAATGCAGGGCGGGTGAGATGCCCACCACAAGGAGTGCATTCGCTTGTTCTGCGTAATATAAACACCATCTGTGTTTAAAGTTATGCGTCAGTTGTCCTAATTTTTATGAGAAATAAGATGGAAGGATAGCGCGTCATATGGCTCTATAAAAAGAGGTGATTTTCTTCTAGCGGCGGAGCAGGCCACGTTCCTGGTAGGCTTCGGCGGCTTCGCGCACGAAACGGGCGTTTTCTGGCGCGCTGTAGATGGTTTCCAGGCGCTGTGCGAGGAGGGTAAGCTGCTCATAACTGGCGCGACCGGGGCGCAGCAGATCATACATTTGCAGCAGCTCAGCATTGGGCACGGCGGTGAGTTCTGCCGCGCGGAGCAGGTTGGCGGCAAGCTGGGTATAACCGGCCTGGCGGGCGATGTGTGCCTGGGCGCGCAGGGTCTCCGCGCTGACCTGAATATCGGCAGCCTGTAGCTGAGCGAGGTTCTCCAGCGTGATTTCATCCAGATCAAGGCCACTGGCGCTGTGCATTTCAAGATCGGGCTGGTTTATCAGAGGGTACTTATCCTCAGGCATGAGCTGCAATCTCCCAGGGAATCACTCTAGGGTTAATTTAAACTAACCGTATAGAAACAAGTTTTTCAAATTTCGTACACGTATGCTGCGGTTAAGCCCACTATACAATAGAGACAATCATCCTATGTAGCAAGGTAACTCTATGGATACGGCACAGGAAATTTTCTCTCATTATCTGGAGGGGCGCAACAAAGGGCTGGCGGCCCCGGCTGTTCTTGAGCCGCTGCGCACGGCCATTATGCAACTGGCCCAGGGCGAGCGCCACCAACTGGCTCACCTGATTAACGCTTCGGAATCTCAACAGAAGGGCAGGGCAGTAGCCCAGGCGGCGAATCACGCAGCACCGCCGAAGCAGCCACACCCGGCGGTCAGCAGGATTCATCTCAACATCGACTGTCCGCGCTGTGGCAAAGCGAATAAAAAAGATGAAGTGCTGTGCTTTGCCTGTGGTGATGTCCTTAAGACAGAGCAGGTACACAGTGCTACGCGCACCCTGCTGCACACTGACGAGCTATTCTTCAGGAACGACTTCTTCGGCGAGAATTCCGTGATGTCGCTGCAAGTGCGCGGCTCGACCGATATTGATCTCGACCACAGTTATGAGATCCGCCCGCAGGAGGCCGAGCAAGAACTGGTCATCGGGCGCAGCATTGCAGAAAACAATGCTGTCGTGCCTGATATTGATCTTATGGCACATCATGCGGAAAAACGCGGTGTTTCGCGGCTGCATTTATCACTGCGCTATGACCCCAAACACCGTAACATCCGTGTTATGGATATGAACAGCGTCAACGGCTCATTTATTAACGGGCAGCGGCTGCATCCCAATGAAGTACGCATTCTGCGTAATGGGGATGAACTGCGGCTGGGCAAGCTGGTGTTGAAGGTGGTGTTATTTCATGTGACCGAATTCAGCGAAAGCGCTGTTGTCACCCACGATTTCTCCTCCTAAGCTGGCTCCCAATCGAAGTGCAGCTCTACGGGAAGCTGGTCGGGGCGGACTTCTTCGGTTTCGCGGCGGTGGAGCAGGGCAGTCCTGACGATCAGGCGCAGGCGCGCGCCGTTATCCACCTTGACGGCCACGGGGGTAGGTGACAGCCCCTTCGCATAACAGGCGGCATTATGGCCGATGGCCTGATAATGGAGGAGGGTGAGGCTGGGCGACTGTGGGAACAGCTCGAGGTTGTTGAGAGGGGCGAGGCCCTTCTTCTGGATGACTGTTGTACCACGCGATTGCAGGCCGATGCCGATGCCACTCCCACTGAGGCGGGCGGCGACATGGCCGATAGCGGCACAGTCTGAGGTGTGGTAGACCTTCACCACGCGCGCGACCAGTCCCTCATGAGCGATGCCTGTGAGGACAGCTTCCAACACGGCTTCATGCTCCAGCCCGCCAATGGTGTGGGTGAGATCGCGCCCGAAGGCGGGGCCGATGCCGATGACAACCTCGTGCGGCGAGGTGCCAGGTGCAGCGGGGCCGAGTTCAACCAGGCGGGGTGAAGGGTCACCCATCTGGTCTTTAATGAAGTCGCGCGGCGACCTGGCCTGTGGGATGCGCTGGATTTCCTCCCAGCGCGCGCCGATTACGCGATGGCCTGTACCGGGGCCGGTGTAATCATTGGGGTCATTGATGGCGCTCTGCACCTGGAAAGCGTGATTAAAAATGGCAGATGGCTGAAGGTAATCGGCAGCCAGACGCTGGCGGCTCATCTCCAGAATATTGTGGGCGACATCCTCAAAGCCGCCTGCCTGCAACACGCTGACCACGGCCAGCACCGTATCCTCGCTGGCGAGGAACTGATCGGCGGCGTTGAGGTCGGCCACCAGATCACGCTCCGGCATGTCATCACTGTTGTGAGCGCTCACCGCCGCCTCAACTTCCAGATCGCTGATGGGTGGGAAGCCCATCCCGGCGTAAACGGACTGGATCGCCAGCGCCCCTCTACGGCGGATCGTCAGCACTTCTTCCTCAGTGACGGGGCGAAGGCCGCCATCAATCTGCATATCCCGCTGAAGCACGTTGTAATCGTCGAGATCGTCGGCATCGAAGTTGCCGCCGCCGAACATATTGTCGCGTTTGGGGACGGCGCTGTAACCGCTGAAGATGAAGTCTGTTCCGGGGATGAACTGGAGCATGAGCTTAGCGGATTTGCGAATCTCGGAATGGGAGGCCAGGGCATCATTGCCGGAAGCGACTTCAAGGCCGAGCATGGACGCGAGCAAGTTTTCTGCCAGCACGGCGCGCACGCCGCCGGGCAGCGCTTCGGGCAGGGCAATACAGCTAATCGAGCCATTCTGGACACCCTGACTGCCTGCGCCGACGGTCACGAGCAGGCAGCGCGCCTCAAGATAGAGCATGGAGCATTGCTCGGCATGACCCATGAGCGCCTCTGAACCAGTGCCACTGGTGAAGCGGATCTTCACGCCGCGCGAGGCGTAGGCCGAGGCGAGAAAGGCTTTTGACCAGGGGGTATCATCACCATCGACAAAGACGCGCTCTGTACCGTAGACCGAAAGTGTCTCAGCATAAGTGGTTAAGCCCTTCATGGCGATTTTGAGGCCGAGCGATTCCTCGACCGCGCACTGCGTCAGCACACCGCCGCGCCCGGTCTGGGTGCCGACGAGAATGGCAAGGGCATTGAATGGCGCGGCGCGCGCCACACGGACGGTGGTTTCGACCTCGGCAAAGCCACGCAGGGCGGCTTCGGCTGAGTCGGCGGCCAGCAGCGCCGGGTGTTCGCGCCAGTTGGTGACGTGGGCCTGATTGGCCGGGGTGCGGCGGATACGCATCTTCGCCAGGCCCATCATCATTTCCAGCACATTCATATGCCGGATGATCTCGACCAGTTTGGCGGGGGTGCAGCCACGCACCAGCCGCCGAATTTCCCCGGCGGGCACGTTGATGTCGGCCAGCATCCGGGCGTAATGCTGTGAAGGGGTCGCCATTGCTTCCTCGGCCACGCTGAGATCGAGCGCATGGGCGGTGATGAAGAGGTCGAGCGCGTCGAAGTTTTCACGCGGGCGACCGTCGATTTCCATGACCTGCCCGTTTTCCAGACGCAAGCTGGGCTGTGGATCATAGGGGCTGTCCGTGACCATCAGCCCGGCTTCGGGCCAGGGTTCGACGAAGGTTTCGCGGTTGATGGGGCGCTGGCTGAGTACCTCGAAGCGGCGGGAATGGGTCATGGGTGCGGCTTCCTTTCTGGCTGTGGTGGATGAGTATAGCGCGTATTCAAGTGCCTGAAAAACAGGTCAGAAACAGGTAAATGTTTGAAAATGGTTTATATACAGCGGAATCAGCACCCGCATTTACCGGCAGGCAAGCGAGTACAGCCAGCTTCCGCTGGCGTTTGAGCGCTATAGTGCCGACGATCAGACGCGGATTCGCCAGCGCAGGGCGGCTGTACGCGAACAACCGTGATGTTCAGGGTGAGGGTGGTTGTAGACTTCCCCCCAGAGACATGCTAAATTAGAAGTGCCCAACCAAAGGGCGGCTAGGGTTCCGCCGGGAATGTTACCGGGACTGGTCCAAGCGCCGCAGAAGGCCGCAGCAGCGGCTCGCACCTTGAGGATTAAAACGCCAGAGGGGGTAAGTTGGATTAGTTCAACGTGCCTGCTGGCTAATCTGAAAGGTGTGATATGTTCACAAACCTCTTGCTCCACACACGCGCCGTGTTCCAGGCGCTGCTGGTCACATTTCTGTGGTCAACCTCGTGGGTCTTTATCAAATTCGGCATTGAGGAAGCTATTCCGCCGCTGGTATTTGCCGGGCTGCGGTATGTACTGGCGTTCCTGTGTCTGCTGCCGTTTGCACTGCGGCATGTGAAGATCAATGAGATGGCACAGCCACTCTCACGGCGGGACTGGCTGCGACTGAGCGCGCTGGGCCTGATCTTTTACGCGGCCACACAGGGCGCGCAGTTTGTCGGCCTGCAACATCTGCCCGCAATCACGGTCAGCCTGCTGCTGAGCTTCAGCGCGGTGGCGGTGGCGCTGCTGGGGGCGGCACTCCTGCGTGAACATCCCTCACAGCGGCAGTGGATGGGTGTGGGGTTGTATCTGTGCGGAGTGCTGGTCTACTTCTATCCGCTGCATATCCCGGCGGAGCAGGGCTTTGGCCTGCTGGTGACGGTGGGTGGGGTGCTGAGCAATGCGCTGGCCTCGGTGATCGGGCGAGCAGTGAACCGCTCACTGGCGATCCCGCCGCTGCTGGTGACGACGATCAGCATGGGGATCGGGGCGGGGGTCTTGCTGGGTATCGGGCTGGTGGTGGAAGGGCTGCCTCCGCTGAGCCTGACCAGCGTCGTCATTGTCGTGTGGCTGGCGGTGGTGAATACGGCGTTTGCTTTTACGCTGTGGAATCGCAGCCTGCGGACGCTTTCGGCCCTGGAGTCGAGCGTTATCAATAACACGATGATGATTCAAATTCCGGTGCTAGCGTGGCTGTTCCTGGGCGAAGCGCTGACTCCTAAGGTGGGGTTGGGGTTGCTGCTGGCGGGGGCAGGAATTTTGCTGGTGCAGTTCCATGCGCGGCTGCCACAGATCAGATTACCGGGACGGGCGCACACCCGCCCCGGTGAAGGTGCTGCGGAGCAGGGTTAGCCCACCCGCTCACGGATGGCGGCGCTGGCGTAGTCGAGGATGGAGACGACGATGGCAATCGCCAGCACGGCGACACCCGCATCACGATAGCGCAGCAGGTTAATCTGCTGGTTGAGCAGCAGGCCAATGCCGCCGCCACCTACAAAACCAATGATGGTGGACATGCGCACGTTGATATCCCAGCGATACATGGTAAAGGCGATGTAGGGTGGGATGATCTGTGGGACTACGGCGTAGATAATGGTCTGGAGGTGAGTCGCGCCTGTGGCACGGAGGGCTTCTATCGGCCCCTCGTCGATGGTTTCGATCTGCTCGGAATAGAGCTTGCCGAGGGAAGCAATCGAGTGGAGCGTGAGCGCCAGCACCCCGGCAAACGGGCCGATGCCCACCCAGATGACGAAGATCAGGCCCATAATCAGCGGCTCGATGGAGCGGGTAGCATTGAGCAGGGTGCGGGTGATGTTGTAAAGCACATCGCCCAACACAAAATTAGCATGGGTGCTTGCCAGCGCTCCGCCGACTGCACCGAGCAATAATCCGACCAGCGCGGCATCGAGTATATAGGGCGGCAGTTGCAGGAACAGAAAGCTCACAGTCTGGGTTGAAGGCAGGATGCCATCGACGAGGGCACGGCCTGTATTAAGCCATTGAAAGACAAGTACAAATACCAGCGCTGTGCCCACCCACCCGACAATACGCTGGCCGGAGCGCCACAGTAGGGTGCTGGGACTGGTGCTGCTGAGCAGGCGGTTGTAAAGCGTACTGACGATCTGACCGCCGATAAGGGCAGCGATAAAGGGCGTGATCAAACTGAGCAGGGCGGCGGACATCGCTACCGCAGCCACCGCGGCCAGCACAATTGCACCACTGAGCGCGCCCAGGATGCCGCCTAATACATGGCTGGTCAGCACACTGGCATAGCGCAGCATGGGGACTGTGACACGGCCCACGACGGAGGACAGGGCAAACGCCCCCAGGATGCCGCTAATGGGGATGATAAACAGGTCGATTAACCCGCCGAGGATGCCGATCATGTAACCAAAGCCGCTGATGCCATCGGCAAGGGCGTTGACGAGCCAGGTGCCCAGAGTACTGACCTGGGCAGGACGGAAAGAATCGGCAAGGCTTTGCAAGCCTACGCCACCCAAAACACCCAGGCCGCCTAATAAGCCAATCACCAGTATGGCCGCAATCACAGTCAGCAGGAGCCGGGTGATACCACGGAGCAGGGCAGCCGGATCATTATTATTGACCTGTCCCAGGCTGCGCGAGGCGACGGTCGTCCCCAGTACAAAAATCAAGGGCAGGCTTACAGCGCTGATGCCCAACAACTGACCGCTGCCCAAATCCACCGCGAAGCGTCCCAGCGCGCCAAGCAGCAGGCTGCCGAGCCACCAGCCGATGGGCAGCAGGGTAATCGCCACCATCATGTTGCCGAGAGGAATACGAATAGGGCGCATCAGATTATGGGCGGCAAAGAAGCTGAGTACCGCCGCGATGGGGATTGAGAGGGAAGTGGCCACCAGTGCCATGAAGATTGTCTCGATCATGCGGCGGATCACTTCGTGAGTTGTGCCGCTGAACTGGACGGGGCCGCTGGGGACACTGGCCACGAAGCCTACCGCGTGGGTCTGACCGATGCTGCCGCTGATGCGCGGCACTTCAACCTGCCCCTGAAAACCGCCTAATGTGTTGATAATGATGGAGGTCTGGCGAGTGCCGAGGACTTCACGCGGGCGGCTCTGGCCCTCTGCGGGAATCCAGCGAATCTCCGCCTGTGAGTCTGGCGCAAAGTTATAGGCTGTCACAGTAACCACATCACCCGGCACACCGCAGGTCGGCTCGATGATGATGTAGGGTTCGCCCTCACGGGGGGCAGCAGCGGCGGGCGCTGGGCCTTCGTCGCAGCCGATGAGGAAGTCTGACCGCTGTGTGACCTGCGTGCGTTCCTGCTCGAAGATGCGGGGGGAGAGCAGTTCGCGCATGGCATTGGTCACGTTCTGCTGGCGGCTGGCTTCCTGCGGGGTACTGAGGTCGATATTCGTGACTGACCAGCCGTAAGAATAGATGCCTAACCCCACCGCAATCGCCAGAACAACCAGCAGACGACGGAGCGCAGCTTGCGATGAAGGTGGTGACTGCTTCAAATTACTACCCTCTCAAACTCACGAAACAGATACTTCGACAGCATCCTCGCCATAAATCTCTCTGAAACGGTCATCATCAATATCTTTGGGCAGACCGTCGAACTGTACCACACCATCTTTTAAGGCGATGACACGATCTGCATAGGTGCGGGCGAGGCTTAAAAAGTGCAGGCTGCACAAGACGGTAATGCCATCCTCTTTGTTAAGCAGTTCCAGGTATTTCATGACACTGTGGGAGGTGGCTGGATCCAGGCTGGCCACGGGTTCATCGGCCAGCATCAACCGGGGGTTTTGCATCAGCGCGCGGGCGATGCCGACACGCTGCTGCTGCCCGCCGCTGAGTTCACTGGCACGTTTATAGGCCTGATTGCGGATGCCGACACGATCAAGATTCGCCAGAGCATCTTCCCGATCCTTGGAGGGGAAATAATTGAGCAGGCTGTAAAGCGGATTGAGATAACCCAGGCGACCCGTGAGGACATTGATAATCACTCTGGAGCGTTTGACCAGATTGAACTGCTGGAAGATCATGCCGATCTGACGGCGAATGAGGCGCATTTCCTCGTCATTGGCTGCTGTAATATCAAGGCCATCCCAGAGGATGCGGCCTTCGGTGGGTTTGATGAGGCGGTTGATGCAGCGCAGCAGGGTCGATTTACCGCTGCCGCTGAGGCCGATAATGGCCACAAACTGGCCATCGGGAATATCCAGGCTGATGTTATCCAGAGCTTTAAAGCCGTTGTCATAAACCTTCGTGAGGTTTTCTATCCTGAGCATCGAGTTTCCTATGTTATGAGACAATGGGCAGGATTTTCACCCTGCCCACAGTATACCATTTTGCAGGGGGTCGTGCCTAATCCTCGCCGAAAACGTCGGCTTCGGTCAGGCCAAGTACCTGGAACTGGCCGCGCACAATGTTGTAGGTCGCATCGGTGATTGGCTCAAGGCTGCTCCAGCCATAGAAGTCCTCGCTGCCGATAGACTGTGCCCAGGCTTCGGTGGCCGAGAACTCGATCAGCGCGTCGATGATCTGTGTTCTCAGTTCTTCGGGAAAGTCTGGCCCAAAGCTGAGCGTATCATTGGGGATGGGGGCGCTGAGACGCAGAACCTTCACCTCTTCAATGATGTCGGGTGCAGTTTCACGCACGTTGGCGCGCGCATCCAGAATGCGGATGTCCCCTACATAGAGGTTGCCATCTTCACCAATGTAGGACTCTTCAACCGTGAGGTCGTACGGCTCGGGCAGGTCGCCGATACTCCATGGGCCGCCGGGAGTTGTGGGAGGGCTAAAGAAGGTTGTCCCAAAGTCGGCCTCACCATTGTAGACGGCCAGCACTACCTGGTTGTGACCGCCAGCCTCAACGCGCTCACCGGGTTCAATATCCGCGTTGGCGAATTCAACCGAGGGGAACACAAAGCCAGAGGTGGAGCCAGCATCAGGATAAGCCCAGGAGCGGCCTTCCAGGTCGGCAAAGGTATGAATACCACTGTCACGGCGGACGATATATGCTGCCCAATAGACAGGCCAACCACGACGTACCGCAGCGGCAGCGACTTCTACCCCACAGCGGTTATTGGCGATGACGTAGCCTGCTGCCGGGATGAAGCCCATAGAGTTGGTGGGGGAGCCGCACATGGCTTCGACGGTAGCGGCATAGGAAGTGGGCACGAAGACCTCAAAGCTCAGCCCGGTGGCTTCTTCCAGGGCGGCGGCCATGACTTCGCCGCCGGTGGTGATGGTCTGGGCTTCGACGGAGGGCACGAAGTAGACCTGGATGGGATTGTCGGGCGACCCCAGCTCAGCCTGAGCCGTGACGAGGCTGACGGTAGTGAGCAGGACAAGCACGACCAGCATAGTAAATGTGGATAGTTTTTTCATATTTACGCCTTTAGATGATGAATATCGGACGAGGCACAATATAAGAAGCGAATGTTAAGAAAGATTTAAATCTGCGTTAGGCTTGCATCGTCTAAAAGTTGTGCTGAGCAGATGTTTTTCCACCAGCATTATTCTTAAGCTGATGATCGCGGGAGACCGTCCTATGTGTTGCAAGTATGTTGCAATATCTCAGAAATGAATTGACTTGTGTCTGAGAAAAGCGCTATGTTTGTACGCAAACTGGGGTACGGTTTACTTTTAAAATTCTTATGCATAACAACAATATATCTTCTAAAAAACGGGTGACACTGCGTGATATTGCCCAACAGGCCAATGTTTCTACTTCGACAGTGTCGCGTGTCCTCAATAATTATCCTCATGTAGACGATTACACGCGCTCGATTGTGCGCGAGGCGGCGGAAGCGCTGGCGTATCCGCTGGAGAATCTGCGCTCTACACCGAATTTTGCTTCGTCAGTGGCGCTGCTTTCGCGGCAGAACAATGTGACACAGGTGACTTCACTTTCCGGGGTGGAATACCTGGCGGCGCGCGGTATCCAGACCGTGCTGGAAAAACAGGATGTGATTACTTATGTGCGCCGGGTGCAGATGACGCGCAGAGAAGTGGACGAACTGCTGGAAGACCCGGCTCTGGACGGCCTGATTCTGCTGGGCGGCATGATCGAACATGATTTTATCCGCTGGCTGCAAGAGGCGGGGATGCCGTTTGTGATCGCCGGGTCGCATGTGCTGCCGCTGCAAGCGAACAGTGTCATGGCGGATATTCACTCTGGCATCGAGCAGGCCGTGCTGCATCTGGCCGGGCAGGGCAGGCGGCATATCGGGCTGGTGAATGGCCCGAACAGCACCAATACCAGCCTGGAAAAAAGCAAGGCGCTGCGGTTAGCGCTGCATCTGCATGACCTGCCATTTCAGCCTGACCAGATTGTCGGGGGCATGTTCGGGGCGCAGTTCGGCCATGAGGGGACACTGCAACTGCTGCAACAACGGCCCGAACTGGATGCCATTATATATTCTGACGATACGACGGCGCTGGGCGGGCTGAGCGCTTTAAAGGAAAGCGGGCGGCGAGTGCCGGAAGATGTGGCCGTGATTGGCTTTCATGGTTATGAGTATGCCCGTTATACCGACCCACCGCTGACCTCAATTGAATTTGATATGGAGATGATGGGACGGGTGGCTGCGCGCCGCCTGTGCCTGATGCTTGCCGAGCCAGATCACGATCACTGGCTGACGTTGATCCCCACACAGCTTGTGGTGCGTGGGTCGAGCTAATTTAGGTATGGAGACCTATGGAGGGGTGTTTATCGGGAAAAAGAGAGAAACCTTCTTCAAAACGATCATCGTAAATTTACAGAATGGAGCTATTTGCAATGCGTAAAGTATTTGTTCTTTTAACACTGGTGGCTGTGCTGCTGTCGGTATCGCTGGTGGGCATGGCGCAGGACAGAGAGCCTGTCTCGATTAATTTCTGGCATCACTGGGGGGGCAACCGTGTCCCACTGATGGAGCAGCAGGTGACTTCGTTCCAGGAAGCTTATCCGTGGATCACGGTGAATATGACGCTGCAACCGTGGGAGCAGCGCCTGGAAACCCTGCTGACTTCTGTGGCGGCAGGTGATCCGCCGCATGTGACGATGATGGGCCGGCAAGATTTGCCGAGCTTTGTGATTCAGAACGCGCTGACTCCGCTGGATGCGTTTATGGAGGCTGACGGTGTGACCTCTGAAACCTTCCTGCCATCAGAGTGGCTGGGGACACAGTACAACGGCCAAACCTGGATTCTGCCGCAGCCTACCGGCGGCGCGCTGAATATTATGTGGTACAACAAGACAATGTTCGAGGAAGCCGGGCTGGACCCGGAAAACCCGCCGCAGACGTGGGATGAGCTGAAAGAGGCTGGCCGGGCGCTGACGATCATCGATGACGGTTTCCTTGACCGTGTAGGTGTGAATGTGGCGAGCACAGGCGGCGAGACCCCGGCGTTTATTGTGTGGCTGACCAATAACGGCGGCGACTGGCTGAGCGAAGATGGCCGCACGATCCTCTTTGACAGCCCGGAAGGACGCGAAACGCTGGAATTCATGGTGGACTACACCAACGAAATCAACGGCGGCATTGAGGAAGTGAGCGCTTTCTATTCGCAGACCGGGGAGTGGGAAAACGGCCCCTTCTATAACAACTATGAGGCGGCGACGTTTAACGGCTCCTGGGCACTGTTCCTGATTCAGGATTACTCGCCCGATATTGAGTTCGGCATCGCGCCGCTGCCTTACGGCCCCAGCGGCAGCCCAGATGTCCGTGGGACAGCGTGGGGCGGGTGGGGGTATACCATTCCACGTAATGACAATATGTCGGACGCAGAGCGCGAGGCCGCGTGGCTGCTGACTCAATGGCTGACGGTGGAAACCGAAAGCGAAGGCGCGTGCTGGTTTATCCAACAGCAGCAGCGCCCCTCACCGCTGACGGAATGCGATGGTTATCTGCTGGATGGTGTGACGCACCCGCGCGCCGCTGAAATCCTGGATGTGATGTCGCATGACCAGTGGGTACCTATCGCCCCGATTCAGCCGCAGTTGAACCAGGTCATCATGAACATGCAGGAAGAAGCGCTGTTTGGGGTGAAGTCGGCAGAGCAGGCGCTGGCTGATGGCGCGGCAGCGGCACAAGCCCAACTGGACGCTTTCTGGGCAGAGCTGGATAACCAATAAAGCTGTGCTTTCGGGTGCCGCGCAGGGATGAATGCTTACGCGGCACTTTGAACGGAGTTTACAGTGAGGGTGGGTCCGGCCTGCCCTCACCTTTACTCCCTGCCCCTGTGGTGAGTCCAATTACAATAGGAACGGCTTCTTATGTCCTCAGCAACCGTACAACCGCTTGCCAGCAGCAGAAGATGGATCTTCAATCCGTTTAAAGAGCTTTCGCCTGGCCGCCGCCGTGAGGCTATCTATGGTTATCTCTTTATCCTTCCCTGGTTAATCGGTCTGGTGATTTTCACAGCGGGGCCGTTTGTGGCCTCCTTTATTCTGAGCTTTACCAACTATTCCATTTTACAACCGGGGCGCTGGGTCGGGCTGGAAAATTATGTGCGGGCGTTTACCAATGATGATTTATTCTGGCTGTCGCTCAAAAATACGGGGGTTTATGTCGTCGGTTCGGTAGCGATTCGTATTGTGCTGGGCTTTGGGCTGGCGCTGCTGCTGAACGCAAAGATTCGCTTCCTGGCCTTGTGGCGAACCCTGTTTTATCTGCCGTCCATCGTGCCGATTGTGGCCACGACAATCCTGTGGATGTATGTTCTTAACCCACGTTTTGGGCTGCTGAACTGGTTTCTGGGCTTATTTGGGGTGCCGCGTCTGCGGTGGCTGACCAGCCCGGATACGGCCATGCTGGGGCTGCTGGTGATGAGCAGTTGGTGGGTGGGCACAACGATGATTATTTTTCTGGCGGGTTTGCAGGGCATCCCGGAGGATTATTACGACGCGGCCAAAATTGACGGGGCGAACGGCTGGCAGCGCTTGCGCGGCATCACGCTGCCGTTGATGACCCCGACCATCTTCTTTAATGTGATTATCGGCATCATCAATGCCTTCCAGGTGTTCACGCAGGCCCTGATTATGACCGGCGGCGGCCCCCTGAACAGCACCCGCTTCTACATGCTTTATCTGTATGATAATGCTTTTGGCTATCTGCCACCGCAAATGGGCTATGCCTCGGCACTGGCCTGGATTCTGTTCGTGATTATCTTTGCCATGTCGATGATTACGGTGCGCACGTCGAACCGCTGGGTCTTTTACGGAAATTAGGAGGCAGAGATTATGAGCGCTGCTGCACCCAAGCCCTACGCATTTCGTTATGATGACCGCTGGCTGCGCCTCCGGTTTTACTTCGGCAAAGCGCTGATCTACCTGGCGATCATCGGCCTGAGCCTGATTTTTGTCGTGCCACTGCTCTTTATGTTTTCCATGTCACTGATGCCACTGGAGCAGATTGGTAAATACCCGCCGGACTGGTTTCCCAACCCAATACTGATCGAGAATTACACCAAAGCGCTGTATTTCTGGAATTTCGCACAGAGCTTCCGTAATACGGCTGTCGTCACCGGCCTGTCGATGGTGGGCGATCTGCTGTCGTGTACACTGGTGGCTTATGGGTTCGCGCGCTTTCGTTTCCCTGGACGCGACCTGCTGTTTATGGTGCTGCTGGGTACCCTGATGCTGCCCTTCGCCGTGACGATGGTGCCGCTGTACATCGGCTATAACATGATTGGGTGGGTGAATACGTTTAATCCACTGATCGTGCCGCATTTCTTCGGTAATGCGTTTTATATTTTCCTGCTGCGCCAGTTCTTTATGACTATCCCTGAAGAACTGCTGGACGCGGCCAAGATTGACGGCGCGGGGGAATTCATGATCTGGTGGCGGATTATGCTGCCCCTGGCCAAGCCCGCGATTATCGTGGTGGCGATTCTGTCGTTTCAGAGCCACTGGAATGATTTCCTGGGGCCGCTGCTGTATCTGAAAGATGAGCGCCTGCATACCCTGGCGATTGGCCTGTATAAGTTCCAGGGGCTGCCGGGGCAGGGGTCGCTTTATAACGAACTGATGGCGGCCACTGTGCTGATGGTCTTACCGGTGCTGGTGGTGTTTGCTGTGTTCCAGCGGCAGTTTGTGCAGGGCGTGACGCTGAGTGGGCTGAAGGGCTAGAGGGTATCTGAACATTCGCGGACGTGAATGCTCAGAAGTTAACCTTTTACAGAATGGTGCTGAGCTTTGATGGCTGGCACGTATGACCAGAACAGTGAGGACAAAATGACTGCTTTACCTTTTACACCCCTGAGCGAAACACAACGCAGGCAGTTTGATGAAGAAGGTTATCTGATTCTGCGGAATGTACTGGACAGTGACACGATTGAGCAACTGGTGGAGGTGGGTGACCGGTTGATTGCCACCGACATCCGCGAGAACCGCCAGCAGGAAGTACCGGGTTTGTACGATGGCTTTCGTAATGTGATCGGCATGGATGCTGTATTCAGGCCGCTGGTGACGCACCCGGCGACGCTGCCGATTGTGATTCAACTGCTTGGGTCGAACTTACAGGTTTCGACGAGCCATCTGATTTACCGCTGGGCGGATAAACCGGGCACCCCGCCAACGCAGCGGCTCCCTGGCTGGCACCGGGATAACGGGCGTACCAAGATGGACCTGGGCGACCAGAATTACCCGCGTATGGGGCTGAAGTGCGCGTTTTACCTGACTGACCTGAGCGAACCGAGTTCCGGCGCTACGCTGATGGCTCCCGGAAGTCATCTCTTAAAGGAGAGGATTGCTATCCCGGAAGGGAAGGCCGACCCGGAAAACGCGGTTGAGCCGCTGCTGAACCCCGGTGACTGTGTGATTTTTGAGTATCGCACATGGCACGCGGGCGGGGCGAACCTGCGCGGCCTCACCCGTAAAGCGGTGATGGTGGGTTATCATTATCGCTGGCTAAAGCCGATGGATTATCTGCAACAGCCGCCGGAGGTGCTGGAAAAGATGGACATGCTACAGCGCTTTCTGGTGGGCGAAAATGTGGACGGCAAAGCAGAGTTCCAGCCTAATGGTGGTTGGAATCCGATCAATGACTGGTGCAAGGAGCATGGGGTGTTAGCGGATCGGCTGGGGGCATAGCTTCGGACTGACCTGCAACCCTTCTGCCACAGGGGGAGAAGGGCGCAAAGCCAAAGGGACTGAATGATGACATCAATGTTGAGTGAACCTGCCGCAGAGCGCCGAGCGTTTAAGCGCGAGCGCATTGAATGTGACCTGGTGGTGACAGGCGGCGGACTGGCGGGGACGTGCTGCGCAATCACCGCCGCGCGGGCCGGGATTCGGGTGGGGCTGGTGCAGGATCGCCCGGTGCTGGGGGGTAATTCGTCCAGTGAGGTGCGCCTGTGGGTGCTGGGCGCGACGGCGCATATGCACAATAACAACCGCTGGGCACGCGAGGGCGGGGTGATGGACGAGATTCTCGTTGAGAATATGTACCGCAACCCTGATGGCAACGGGCTGATTTATGACACCATTCTGCTGGAAAAAGTGGTGGAAGAACCCAATATCCGGCTGCTGCTGAATACCTCGGTTTACGAAGTGACGAAAGCTGACCGCGACACGATCAGCGAGGTAGAGGCATTTTGCAGCCAGAATTCCACCCTGTACACCCTGGCCGCGCCATTGTTCTGTGATGCCACAGGTGATGGCGCGGTAGCATTTCTCTCCGGCGCGGCTTTTCGGATGGGCGCGGAGAGCAGCGAGGAATTCGGCGAGAAATTCGCACCGACAGAGGATTACGGCTACCTGCTTGGTCACTCGATCTACTTTTACAGTAAGGACGTGGGCAAGCCGGTCAAGTTTATTCCGCCGAGTTACGCGCTGGACGACATCACGCAGATTCCACGCTTCCGCAGCTTTGATGCCAATACTTATGGCTGCCGCCTGTGGTGGATTGAATACGGTGGGCGGCTGGACACGGTGCATGATACCGAGATCATTAAATGGGAGCTGTGGAAGGTCGTTTACGGGGTGTGGAATTACATCAAAAATTCGGGCAAGTTCCCCGATGCGGAAAACCTGACGCTGGAATGGGTGGGGCATGTGCCGGGCAAACGCGAAAGCCGGCGCTTTGAAGCGCCGTGTATGCTGACACAGCAGGATATCGTAGAGCAGCATTCGCATGATGACGCGGTAGCCTTCGGCGGCTGGTCGATTGACCTGCACCCGGCGGACGGGGTCTTCAGCGAAAAGCCGGGCTGTGACCAGTGGCACGCACGCGGTGTGTATCAGATGCCCTACAGCATGATGTACAGCCGCAATATTGATAATCTGTTTCTGGCCGGACGTATTATCAGCGCCTCACATGTCGCGTTTGGCTCCACGCGCGTGATGGCCACGCTGGCCAATGCGGCGCAGGCGGTAGGCATGGCGGCGGCGATCTGCATCCGCGAGGGCTTGCAGCCCGCGCAGATGAGCGAGCCAAAGCGAATACAGGCGCTTCAACGCAGCCTGATGCGCCGGGGGCAGCATATTCCCGGCATGACGCTGGATGATCCCGATGATCTGGTGCAGCAGGCCAGCATCAGCGCCAGCAGTACGCTGAAGCTGGGCGGGCTGCCGTCGGATGGCCCGCTGTGCAGGCTGGAACGCTCGTGGGCGCAGATGCTCCCGGTGGCGGCAGGCCGAGCGCCCGCTGTGACTTTTACAGTGGATGCTGCCACGCCGACCACGCTGGAACTGCAACTGCGCACCAGTGACCGCCCGGACAATCACACGCCTGATGTGATCCTGGCCAGCAGGACCGTTGAGCTGGCTGCCGGGGCAGGGCAGAACATCACCGCTGATTTTGATGTGGAGATTGATGCAGCGCGATATGTCTTCTACTGCCTGATGGCAAACGAGCAGGTACAGGTGCGATGCAGTGAGCAGCGTGTGACGGGCATTGTGAGTGTGCGTTATGAGCGCCTGCAAAAGCCTGATCATGATATTGGCGTGGAGGTCTTTGAGATGTGGTGCCCACAACGGCGACCGGGTGGACATAATTTTGCGATGACGATTACGCCACCGCTGGCGGTTTTCGGGCCGGAACATATTGCTAACGGGCTTGCGCGCCCGACTGACCAGCCCAATGCCTGGGCAGCAGATTTTGCAGATGGCGCGCCCATGCTCCAAATGACATGGGACACACCGCAAACCATTGCCGAAATTGACCTGAGTTTTGATACCGATTACGATCATCCGATGGAGTCGGTACTGCTGGGGCATCCTGAAGACGCGATGCCGTTCTGCGTGAAGCATTACAGGGTACTGGACGAGGCTGGGCGGGTGATCGCCGAGCGCACGGATAATCACCAGACGCATCATTACATTACGCTCGACCAGCCCGTGACCACCCGGCAGCTTACGATTGAAGTGCTGGCTGTTCATGGCAACGCGCCTGCTGCTGTTTTTGCGGTGCGCTGTTATGGAGAAGCTGTAAACTGAGACAGGGGCAGGTTAAATTACAGCCTGCCCTTATGGATTCAGGTTGGGGGCGGACTGCTGCCGCGGGCGATGAATCAGCACATCGATGGTGAGCGCCAGCGCGGCACTGGAGATGGCGTTGCGGACGGCGGTTTTCTGCACCGCGGCCACATCCAGGATGCCGGCTTCGACCACATCCACCACCTGGGCGGTTTCCAGATCAAAGCCATACCATCCCGCATGAGCACAGCCCTCTAACTGGCCGATGACCTCGCTGGGGTCATAGCCGGCATTGGCAAGGATGGTGCGCAGCGGAGCTTGGAGCGCCTGCGCCAGAATGCCATAGGCGGCGCGTTCATCTTCACTGTTTGACTCGGACTGACGGGCAGCGAGTGTCTGCGCGCAGTGATAAAGCGCGATTCCGCCGCCGGGAAGTACGCCTTCCATGACTGCACCGCGCACCGCACTGGCGGTCTGGCGGGCGGTTTCCTTGCGTGCTTTAAGCTCCAGCTCGGTGGCCGCGCCGATCCAGAGGGTAGCAGAGCCACCTAAGAGCTTGCCGATGCGCTGCTGAAATTTGTCGCGCATCTGGGTTTCGTCGGCCTGCTGGAAACCCTGGCGTAACTGCTGGATGTGGCGGCGAAGCTGACGGGCATCACCCTTGCCGCCGCGAACGCCAAAGTTGATGCGGTTGGCCCAGCCGGTACGCACCGCGCCCAGATCACCCGCCCGCACATTGTCCAGCGTTTCGCCACTGAGCTTGAAGAAAGGCCGTCCCCCGGTCAGCACCGACAGATCATTGAGCGCGGCAGCCTGATCCTCGATGGTTGAGCCGGGTGTTTTTACGGCGATCACCTGGAATTTATCCGGTTTATTATTTGCCAGCAGGAACGCCTGTACTTTGTCCGAGACTTTGCCAACCACCAGAATCAACGCCTTTGCGCCGCTCTGGAGGGCGGCCTTGAGTGTGGGGACAAGCTCGGCGGGTTCCTGAATCTCGAAGTCGCTGATGAGTACGACCGGGTTTTGCAGAATCACTTCTTTGCTGGGGTTTTCGTCCAGCAGGTGACGGGAGAGCAGGCCGCTCTGCCAGAAGCTGCCCTCCACATACTCGCGTTCCAG
Source organism: Anaerolineae bacterium (assembly GCA_041751455.1). Taxonomy (GTDB): domain Bacteria; phylum Chloroflexota; class Anaerolineae; order Aggregatilineales; family Phototrophicaceae; genus JAIOHN01. The sequence goes on along the minus strand of JBGSXK010000217.1, from coordinate 111,765 downwards.
CCCCCGGCGGCGGCCAGATTGAATATCAAGCTGACCGTGTTCACCGATAATATCAAAAATCTCGCCCATTAATTTTGCCAGATCAGGATCATAGCAGGTGGAACGGGCTACCTTCTCTAACCCCTTCCGGCCCATGACAGGCAGAGTCATCGTATTCAGTTGCTCCAGCACCAACCGCTGCCCCTGTTCCAGATGCTGGCGCAGGCGCATGGCATTGCCCCCGGCGGCAATATATCTGAGGCTGGCATCAAACACCGCCTGAAACAGCACTGCGGCTGTCGCTGTGCCATCACCGATCATTTCCTGCTGCTTCCATAACATCTGCCGCAGGAACATCGCGCCGACATCTTCGTCACGGTCTGGAAGCTGGATAATGCGGCGGGCGATCACGCCACCTTTATCCAGCAGTTCCGGTTTTTGCTGGCTAGAAAAGGGGGCAATCGCCACGCTGCGGGGCTGTGGCCCCAATGTGGGGCGGATGGCATCGACAAGCTGGTTCACGCCGCGCTGGATGGCACGGTGAGTCTGTGGCTGAAATACGACCCGCTGCAATTTTTTTCTGGTCATCTTAACCCTTCAAGCCTGTGGTAACAACGCCCTCAAGTATATAACGCTGGCCGATAAAAAACATCACTATCAGCGGAAGGGCATACAAGATACTGGCGGCCAGTGTGACCGTAATCAAAGGATTGCCGAAAGGATCGACATAGGCATTGGCCAGTTTGACGGCCAGGGTGGTGTTGGCATCGGTCAGGTAGAGCAGGGGGGAAAACCAATCTCCCCAGACCCAGACAAAGGCCAGGATGAACGATACTGCCATCGCGGGTTTGGCGTTGGGCAGGAAAATCTGCCACCAGATGCGGAACAGGCTGCATCCGTCCACCTCTGCCGCGTCTTCCAGCTCTTTGGGGAAGGCGCTGAAGAACTGGCGAAAAAGGAAGATGTGGAACGGGCTGGCAGAGATGCCCCACAACACCCACGGCCACCAGGTACGGACGAGGCCTATGCGGGCGAAAACGACATACTGCGGGATGACATAGACCACGGCAGGAACCATCAGCAAGGCCACCACCAGCCCGAACAAACGCCCACGTCCAGGCGCTTCGATGCGCGCAAAGGCAAAGCCCACCAGCGCGCTGGTGATAACTGTGAGGCTGGCATTGGTGGTGGCCAGGACGACGGAATTACCCGCGTAACGCGGGAAGTCAATCATGGTCACGGCATCGATGTAATTCTGCACCCGCCATACTTCTGGCAGCACTTTGATCGGAAACGCTGACAGTTCAACGTCACTCTTAAAGGAGGCCAGCACGAGCCAGACAATGGGCAGCAGCAGGAAGATTGTCGTGATTATGAGCACCACGTAGGACAAGGCCAGCCGCTCACGCTGGTGAGGATGCACCTGATGGGCGGCAGCCTGATCGGGTGGGGCTGAAGCGATTTCTGTAGCCATCTGTTTTAATCCTCTTCCTTACTTAATGTCTGCTTCGTAATAGACCCAATAGCGCGCTGTCCAGAACACGATCACTGTCAGCAGGATGATGACCACGAACATCACCCAGATGAGCGCCATACCATAACCAAAGCGCTGGCTGGCGAATGTCTGCAAGTTGACATGGATCATGTAGAGGTAGGTGGAATCTGGGGGACGGCTGCCTAGCTGGCCCCCCGCCAGGATCATGGGAATGGTGAACTGCTGCAATGAGCCGATAATTGACAGAATCAACTGGAAGAAAATCACCGGGGTCATGAGCGGCATGGTGACATGGCGAATGACACGCCACGCGCCCGCGCCATCGATGCGCGCTGCCTCCTTGAGCGATTCCGGGATGCCCTGCAAACCTGCAAGGAAGATAATCATCCCGCTGCCCAACCCGGCCCAGACCGAAATGACTGTCAGCGAGTAAATGGCATTATTGCCACCCAGCCAGATTTCGGCGACAGGTGCCCCACGTGTGATGCTTAGAATGCCATTGAGCAGGCCGTTGTTCTGGCCGAGCATGACGCGCCACGCCCAGACAATCGCCACGATGGGGAGGATGCTGGGCAGATAAAACACGGTGCGGAAGAAGCCGCGGGCCCGTACTGCCTGGTCGAGAATCAAGGCGAGTATAAACGAAGCGACCAGCCAGATGGGGACGTTAAGCATGGTCCATAAGATAGTCCGGCTCACCGCCAGCCCCAGATCACGGTCTGCCGTAAAAATGCGCTCATAATTGCGCAGGCCAACAAATTGGAGGGTATCGAGGTTTACGCCGTTGTAATTGGTCAACGAAGCCAGGAAGCCGATCAGCATTGGCCCCAGCCCCAGCAGAAGAAAGCCTGCTAACCAGGGGGCGATAAAGGTATAAAAAGCGATTGTGCGTCGTGTCTGACGGGAAAGATATCTTCGTTCTGTAACCACAACACGAGCCGCAGCGGGAGAGGGTGCTTCAGCAGCCATGCGGTTTCCTCATCAATACTTTTGCCAAAAATTGAGGATGTGATTCAGGGGCATGATACATCATGCCCCTGAATAAGATTTTTACATGCCCATATCGAAAGCGTTGGTTTCGATAATGTCGTTGGTATCCTCTTCAATCTGTACGAGCAGATCATCGAAGGACAGGTTGCCATTCAGGTATTCTTCCCATTTGCCCAGGAAAGCCTGACCCATCGCCCCCGGCTCGCCGCCGGGCAGGTAAGGATTGGCCGGGATAATGGTGCCGGTGTGGGGCAGTTCGTTTTCCAGCGCGTTCCACATCAACTGGCCGTAGGTGCCATCTTTGGGCAGGCGGTCGAACATGGACCTCAGCGCGGGGATGCCCCAGCCGAGATCGGCACGATTGATAGCGGGCAGTTCGGCATTATAATACTCGAAGACACGGAAAGCCTCGTCAGGGTTAGCGGTTTCTCTGTAGATGACGGCGGCTGTCGCGGTGATCGTGGGGGAACTCCACTCACCACCCCAGGACGGCGCGGGCACCATGCGAATCTTGCCACTGTCCATAAGTTCCTGGAAGGACTCAATGGCCGGGGTCAGATCATCGCCGGTGACATTGAGCGCATTGATGCGCAGGAAGGCGCTAAACCAGTAGCCAAACTGCACCATAGCCACAGACTGATTGATAAAGTCTGGACCGGCCCAGGCGCTTGACTGCACCAACGGGCTAAAGGCGACTTTATCCTGCGCCATGTCCAGATGCCATTTGACCATCGCGCGCGCTTCTTCGTTGTTGACGATATTGGCCGTGCGGAAATCCTCTGAGAACAAACCCTGCCCCAAGGGGATGAGCCAAGCCGCCCAGTAACGATCAATCCAACCCTGGTTAAAGAAATAACCGACTACGTTGACACGCTCGCCCTCGGTCTGAGTGACCTGCGCTGCCAGATCGGCGTATTCCTGGTAGCTAAGAGGCGCATCCTGCGGGACAGGGTCGACCCCGGCGGCCTCAAACAGGCCATCGTTCACGAAGACGGTCATATCCGGCGACCAGTCCTTAATCATGCCATAGATGGGGCCTTCGCCGATGTTAAAGGCATCGGTCGCCTTGTAGAAATTATTCGGCTCTACCAGATCATCCAGCTTGAGGAGGGCACTGGCCTCGAAGAACGACTGCAAATTCAGCACCAGATTACGGGCGAGAAGCTGCGGGAACTCAGGGTATTGCAAGCGCCAGATGTCGGGGGCATCGCCTGCGGCCATACGGGCAAACAGGGTTGTCTGGTCTACATCCAGCCGGGTGAGGGTAATACCAGGGTTCTCATCGTGGAAGACCTGGATTTCTTCTTCAGACAGCTCTCCGCCATGGATCATAAAGCTGACTTCTGCCTCGGCCTGTGCCCTGGCGGTGCTGCGGCCTGTGAAGGCGGAGAGGTGGGTGGCGAGCAGGCCGCTGGCCGCGGCAGCCCCTGCGACTTTCATAAAGTCACGACGACTGACTGAATTTTTAGAGGTATTCTGAGCTTCCATCTGTGCTAAACCTTTCGGGCTAAAAGATTGATTTTTTTCGGATAAGGTTACTCTTCTGGGCAATTTTTAAGTTTTCCCTCCTTTTGTTTGTGATGGTCAGGGCGGTGGGCGTGTCCCACAGGAATCGCGACGAATAAGCTCTGGTTGTAAGAGTACGGTCTTTTTACCGGAAGCAGGATTTTTGGTGGCATCTATCAACAGGCTGGCGGCCAACTGGCCGAGTTCCTGCATGGGCTGGCGAATGGTGGAGAGGGCAGGGTAGGCATACTGGGCTACAGGCAGATCATCATAGCCCATGACGGCAATATCTTCGGGGATGCTGTATCCGGCAGTGCGCAGCGCGGCCATCGCGCCGATTGCCATCTGATCGCTTTGCACGAAAAGAGCGGTTAAATCCGGGATGCGCCTGAGGAGGCGCTGGGCGGCAAGGTCGCCACTGCGATAGGACCAGTCACCGGGTTCGATTAAATCGGGGACGTGGGGGATCTGGGCTTCTTCCAGCGCCTTACGGTAGCCCAATGCGCGATCTCCGGCGGCCTGCCAGCCCGGCATTCCCGTAATCATGCCAATGCGGCGGTGCCCAGCCTCGACCAGACAGCGTGTGGCCAGCAGCCCGCCCTGAATATTGTCCACATCGACCACGATATGGCTGCCTGTCAGATTATGATAGGCCACCGTCACCAGCGGCATCCCCCTGTCCAGCAGGTCTTCGATATGCTGGTTATCGGGCCAAAGCTTTGGGCTAGGGCGAGCAAAGAGGATTCCGGCAACGGGCTGCTCGGCCATCATCCTGAAGTATTCGGGTTCATCCTGGGGTTTGCTCTCCGTAATGCCCAGCATAAAGAAAAAGTCGTTTTTGCGGGCTTCGCGCTCTGCGCCGATGATGACCTGTGTGAAAAAATACTCGCCGAAATCCCCGGCAATGAGGCCAAAGGTATTAGGTTTACGGGTCACAAGATTTCGGGCTGTCGCATTGGGGTGATAATCCAGGTCACGGACAATTTGCAGTACGTGTTCACGAGTCTGCTCGGCCACGTCGGGGTGATTGTTAATCACGCGGGATACGGTCTGGTAAGACACGCCCGCGTGGCTGGCAACATCGCGAATAGTTACTTTTTTCATAAAAATCTTTTTATTCGTCCGTAAGCGATCACAAAAATTTCAGCCGGAGCGGGCGACGTTTGTTATGCCGCACCTTTCACCAGCTCTTTAAAACACTGGATAAAATGCCAGTGCTGTTTTTACCGTGAACGTTCACAGGTTTATAGTAACCGCAAATTTGTATGGCTGTCAAATTTTTGATTGGCTCAGGCCCCTGTGATCTGTCCGTCTCTGAGCTGTAAGACAGCATGGGCATAATCCTCTACCAGCACGTCGTGCGAGGTCATGAGGACAGTCACACCTTCGCCTTCGACAATCTGCCGGAAGAGGGCGAGAATATCACTCGCTGTCACGCTGTCCAGCTCACCGGTTGGCTCGTCGGCGAGGATCAACTGCGGCTGATTGGCAAGCGCGCGCGCCACCGCTACACGCTGCTGCTGGCCACCAGAGAGTTCGTAGGGGCGATGATGGATACGTTTGGCCAGACCCACCAGATTAAGGCAGTGAAGGGTGCGGGCATGACGCGTCTTACCGCTGGCTCCGGTCAGGCGCAGCATGAGTTCGACGTTTTCATAAGCCGAGAGGGTAGGGAGCAGGCCGAATGATTGAAAGACAAAGCCCACCCGATCACGCCGCCAGCGGGTCATTTCGTCATCACTGAGCGTAGCAAGGTCACGCCCGAAAATCTGTACTGTCCCGGAGGTGGGACGATCCAGCCCGCCAAGAATATTCAACAGGGTGGTTTTGCCACTGCCAGAGCGTCCTTTCAGGACGATCAAACGCCCACTTTCGATGCTGAGGTGTACACCGCGCAGGGCGGGCACTTCCTCCGCACCACGTTTATAAACCCGCCACAGGTCATGTGCCTGTAGAACTGCGTCAGTCATGCCTGACTCCCTCCTCGCAGGCGGCGCAGCGCCCCCCACAGCCCGCGCGCCGGGCGCTGTTGTGCCAGATCATCGACCAGCGCTTCCGCGCCTTCGGCATGATCGCTGTTTTCTACCGGTTTAATGAGAATGCCCTGTTCCGTCAGTTCAAGCCGGACACGGCCTCTGATATTGAGCTGCCCCAGCATCTCTTTGGGCACCTGAAGCCTGCCCGCGGCATCCAGTACTGTCAGTTCTTCAAAGACCTCGTCCTGGGCGTTCTCGCTGTGGCGCTCGCGCCCCTGGCGGACGGTTTCCGCCGCCAGCCGGCCATCACGGATCGCTACGACGCGGTCTACATGACGGGCAATGGCCGGGTCGTGGCTGACGATGACGGTGGTCAGGTGCATGTCGCGGTTGAGCCTCTGGAAGGTATCATAAATTCTGAGGGCAGTTTCGCTATCCACCTCGCCTGTAGGTTCGTCGGCCAGCAACAACTGCGGGCGGTTCGCCAGGGCTACCGCAATCGAGACGCGCTGCTGCTCGCCACCAGAAAGCTCTGATAAATGGTGGCGGCGGCGCTGTGCCAGCCCCACCGCATCCAGCAAATGCAGCGCCCATTCACGCATCTCTGCGCCGCCAGTGCCCGCCAATGTCAGCGGCAGCTCGACATTTTCCTGCGCGGTGAGATAGGGAATGAGGTTGCGCGCGCTCTGCTGCCAGACAAAGCCGACCATCGCACGGCGGTAATGGTTGAGGTCGGAGTCGGAGATTTTCAAGAGGTCGTAGCCCCCCACCCAGACACGCCCGGCAGAAGGACGATCCAGCCCACCGAGGATGTTCATCAGGGTGGATTTACCGCTGCCGCTGACACCCACCATCCCGATAAGCTCACCGGGCGCGACCACCAGATCAAGCCCCTGAAGCGCGACGGTTTCCAGATTGGCAACCTTGTAAATCTTGACCAGATTATCACAAACGATAAAGGGTTCCTGAGCAGTCATGCGGTTTCTCCCATTTTGATCGCCTGGAAAATTTTCATACGGCGCAGCGAGAAAGCCATGCCCGCCAGCCCCACCAGAAACAGGCTGAGGAACAGGATATAAATGCGGAAGATGGCCGACCAGGCGATCTCTGGCAGCACAGGAGGGATGCCTGTCGTGGGGCCGGAGTCGATCTGCATATAGGGGATAAAGAGCGTACTCGTCCAGATGCCGAGCAGTGTCCCGGCGGTGGCCCCAAGCAGCGTGAGGAAGGCCAGCTCCCAGGCCAGATAGGCGGCCATCTGCCCGCGTGAAAGCCCTACCGCCCGCAGCACACCCATCTCGATCAAACGCCGCCGGAAGGAAAACAGCACATAGAGCAGGAAACCGATCACTGTCAGGGCAGAGGCGGCCAGAAAGCCTACCGAAAGCATCCCAAAAATCCCCTGACGCTCCGGGCGCTGCTGGCCGCTGATGATGCGATTTTCCGGCAGGCGCACGGTGGCTGCCCCTATAGTGACCGGGGCGTCACCTTCCAGCTTCAGCCAGACCTGATAGGGGAAAGGCGCGCCCGCCCGCTCGAAGAAATAGTCGAGGTTGCCCACATAGAGAGGGCCATCTGCCGGGACATAGGTGGGGAACAGATCAAAGGTGCCGACAATACGTAAATCCAGCACAGAACGATAATTATAGGCATCTACCACCACCCGCACGACATCGCCCAATTGCAGCGAATAACGCGCCATAAACTCAGCGGGCATCAACAGGCCGTCCGGGTTGAGCGCCAGAATGTTCATTAACCCGCCCAGGCTTTCCCCCGCGAAATCCCCACGCCAGAAGGCAATGCTGGAAAAATCGAAGCGATCCACACCGACAAAACCGCCTCTGACCGAATTCCCTGCCAGGGTCGCCACAGCGGGATAGGCTCCTACGCGGGTGGCGGCCTGTGCCCCGGTCGCCTGGACATAATCCGACACGGGGCGAAAAATCCAGTTTGGGCCGCTGCCGGGGGCGGCTTCCTGCCCTGGTGTCTGATCTTCGCCAAAGTCGGAAAATGTCAGGTCTGCGCCTACCAGATAATAGGACTGATGCACAAGATGCGTGTCCAGTGTTTGCGCCAGCGAGGCGGTAAAGGCCGAGAGGCTGAGCGTGAGTACCAGCAGCAGCAGGGGGGTGCTGTACAGGCCGGGTGTGCGTGCCAACTGACGTGCTGCCATCAGCAGTGCCACACTGGGGGTGTGCGCCACCAGCCAAGTCACCGCGCCCAGAAGCAGCGGCATCAGGCGCAGGAAAAGCAGCGCCAGCGCCAGCAAACCGATAGATGGGACCAGAAAGAGCAGAGGATTCTCGAACAGATTGCGGCTGATTTCGTTATCCATGACGGCCAAGCTGCCCTGCTGCCGCAGCAGATAGGCTCCATAGGCCACCGGGATCAGCAGCAAGATATCGAGCCACAGGCGCTGCCATAGAGGGCGCTGCTGCCAGCGCGCGCGTTCCTGCTTATAGGTAATGACCGTGTGGCGTGAGGCGCCTAAGGTGGGTACAAGCTGTGCCAGCAGTGCGATGAGGAGGATGATCACGCCAGCCAGCAGCACAGTCGGTGAGAGTAAGACACGCATTTCGCGCGCTTCACTGCCAAAATTGAGAAAACTGCGGGTTTGTCCCATCAGATTTGCCAGTGCTACGGCCAGAGGCACCGCCGCCAGCAGCGCCAGCCCACCCAACAGCAGTTCCTCCAGCAGCCCAACACCGATCATTTGCAGACGCATGGCACCGCGGCTGCGCAATACAGCGATCTCGTTGCGGCGCTGCTCCAGGGCAAGCACACGAGTCAGCACGATAAACATTAACAGCAGGCCGATGACGGGCACGCCAAAAGCAAACAAGAGCGCATTGAGGATGTTGGCATCGCGCAGGTACGTCACCAGTTGATCCCTGGGAGAAACCAGCAGACGCACCCCCGGCAGCAGGGCACTGGTGCGCTGCTGCGCGCTGTTGATACGCTCTACCAGCCCACCCACAACACTATGACTGACATTATCGCCATCAAAGACCAGATACCAGACCACGCCATAAATCTCATCCGGGATGAGCGGGCTGAGGCGCTGGATAAATGTCTCCTCCGGGACGAGCAGATGTTCATCAAAGACGGCTGGCCGCACCAGCCAGAAAGGGTCTGCCGGGTCGGTGGCTTCCCAGACCCCCGCAATGCGCACCGGCAGCGAAATCGTGACCCAGATGCCGTCGGAATTGCGATCACGCAGGTAGAGGAAGAAGTTATCGCCCACTGTCAGGGTGAGTTTTTCGGCCAGCACACGGCTGACCAGGACTTCCATCGGATCTTCATCATTTTCGGCGCTCACGACAGGGTGACTGCCGCCTAAAAGCGTGATATGTTCTTCGATGTCCGTGACTGATGAGACATGACTCCAGCCGACTGCTGCCGCCGAGTCCAGCGTAACCGCTGCTCCCTGTGGATAGAGTGGGTAAGGTTCGCTGCGATAATGGCGAACAGCAAAGTTCAGGGGCAGGCCGAATTCACCCGCAAGCGATGTAGTGAGATACTCGTCGATGCCAAAGGTGTCTTCAAGCTGCACCGGGTTGTTGAGGCCATCGCCATAACGGAACATGAAGGCAAACGGCGGGCGGGGGAGGGTCGCACCGCTGGTATCGACCTCGACCACACTTTTGATAAAGGTCTGATAGTAGACCGCATCAGTGTAGATAGGGATACTCATGGTGATGGCCATGGCAATCACCAACCCGGCGAAGGAAGCCAATGATAAGCCGGGTTGCGAGAGAATGCGTTTGTATACCAGCAGGATGATGGCGCGCAGCCGACCCACGATGCTCATGGCCCAACCACCACCTGACCGGATTCCAGCCCCTCCACGATTTCCACACGTCCACCCCCCTGAAGACCGAGCACCACATCCTCACGATGTTCGATGTCGCCATCGCGCACCACCACAAACGAGACATTTTCAAAGGCGCGGATGGCCTGCTGTGGCAGCCAGAGCACATTCTCTTTTTGCTGGAGCACGAGGGTAATATCGACCTGATCGCCTAATTGCAGACCGGCTTCCTCGGCGTTTACGTCCAGTGTAATCCGCACTGCGGGGTCGTCGCTGCCTGCTTCGCTGCCCAGATAGGGCAGACGGCGGATCATGCCATCCACACGGATTTCTGGCCTGCGCGAGGACTGTACTCTGACCGTCATACCCTCTTCCAGGCTGCGCATCCGGTCGGTTTGCAGCATTCCCGCCACTTCCAGCGCGCTCATATCACCGATCACAAACACTGTCGAAGACGCATCCACCTGACGGCCTGCGGAGGTGCCCACTGTCAGCACCCGCCCCTCAAAGGGCGCGAACACCTGCGCGGCATTAATGGCTGCCTCCAGATCACGGATGGTCAACTGGACTTCTTCCATTTTAATTTCCGCCAGGGCGACGTTGTTCTCGCGGATTTTGATCTGGTCGTTGCGGTGGTCGCCTTCGGCGCTGCTGCGCGTGATGTCCAGCTCTAAGCGAGCATTTTCAAGCTCCAGCTCAGCCCGACGCAGCGCCAGCTCATCCGCGATTTTGCGCTGTTCGAGTTCCTCGATGATGGTCAGATCGGCCAGCAGCATCCCGGCGGTGACATCCTCGCCTTCAGTCACATACACTTCGCGCACGCGCCCGGCAGAGCCAAACGCCAATTCCACCTGATTGACCGGCGTAATGCGCCCGGTAAACTGCAACTGCGAGATCACCTCGCCCTGCTGGACCTGGTAGGTGGGGCGGGTAGAAGCGGCTGCACGCGGGATGGGGGTGGGAGTGGGGGGTGGTTGAGAAAAACCGGAGCAGCTCACGGCCAAAGGTATGAGAAAGCCTATAAGGAAAAACAAGCGTTGTCTGCTCAACAGCATATTTATTTACCTATATACAAGCATATTTATTCAATAAAGATGTGCCAAGACGGTTAAAGCCTGTAACAGTCCGGCATTATTTCAACTACTATGAACAGAAATGTGATCGTTCACGGTCAGATTTTGCCCATCTTATGCCAGTGATGCAAGTCCAATCAAGCCCACAAGTGCAATTCCACCCTGGTTGCAACAGACCTGCAAGGTGGACTGCGCTGTGATTTTGCCATTCGGCAGCACATGATGTAGGCTTTGTGCTGATATTTATTATCTACTCTCCGGGAAATATGGCATGACTACCCTAGTTGAAGTCCTGGGCACGATGATGCCTGGTTTTGACGAGATTCTCACCGCCCCTGCGCTGGATTTTATCGGCGGGCTGCACCGCCAGTTTAATGCCCGTCGGGAGAGCCTACTGGCAGAGCGAACAGGACGACAGGCTGCACTCAGAGCTGGCGTGATGCCCGATTTCCTGCCAGAAACCGCAGAAATCCGTGCGGGGGAATGGCAGGTCGCGCCCACGCCGCCGGATCTGCAAAAACGCTGGGTGGAGATCACCGGGCCGGCAGATCGCAAGATGATGATTAACGCGCTGAATTCCGGCGCGGATATGTTCATGGCGGATTTTGAAGATTCGCTTGCGCCGCACTGGCCGCTGGTGGTACAGGGGCAGATTAATATGCGTGATGCCATCCGCCGCGAGATCACATTTGAAAACCCGGATGGCCGTATGTACACGCTGAACGCGCAAACGGCGGTGCTGCTGGTGCGTCCACGCGGCTGGCACCTGGTCGAAAAGCATGTGCTGGTGGACGGTCAGCCTGTTTCGGCCAGCCTGTTCGACTTCGGGTTGTATTTTTATCACAATGCCCACGCGCTTATCGAACAGGGGAGCGGCCCTTATTTTTATCTGCCCAAGCTGGAAAGCCACCTGGAAGCGCGCCTGTGGAACGAGGTCTTTAATGCCGCGCAGGATGCGCTGGGCGTGCCACGCGGGACGATCCGTGCGACGGTGTTGATTGAGACTATCCTGGCGGCGTTTGAGATTGAGGAAATTCTTTATGAACTGCGCGACCACTCGGCGGGTTGTAATGCCGGACGCTGGGATTACATCTTCAGCGTCATTAAGAAGTTCGCACACCGGGCCGATTTCATGCTGCCTGACCGGGCACAGGTGACGATGACCGCGCCATTTATGCGCGCCTATACCGAACTGCTGGTGCGCACCTGCCATAAACGCGGCGCACATGCGATTGGTGGCATGGCAGCGTTTATCCCCAGCCGCCGGGATGCGGAAGTGAACCGGGTCGCGCTGGCAAAAGTACAGGAGGATAAGACTCGCGAGGCAGGAGACGGGTTCGATGGTACGTGGGTCGCGCATCCTGACCTGGTGCCAGTCGCGCGGGCGATTTTCGAGCAGGCACTGGTTGACAAGCCACACCAGAAGGAACGACTGCGGGAAGATGTGCAGGTGCAGGCGCGTGATCTTTATGACATTCCTGTACCGGGCGGCACGATCACCGAGGCCGGGCTGCGCACCAATATCAGCGTGGCGCTGCAATATCTTAATGCCTGGTTTGGCGGCAACGGGGCGGCAGCGATCTACAATTTAATGGAAGATGTCGCTACAGCAGAAATCTCGCGGGCGCAGGTGTGGCAGTGGCTGCATCATGGCGCAAAACTGGATGATGGGCGGATTGTAGACAATTCGCTTTACAACCGCATTAGGGAAGAAGAACTGGCAAAACTGGGAGGCCCGGACACGGAGCATTATCGAGAGGCGAGCGATGTGCTTGACCAACTGGTGCTACCGAAGGAATTTATCGAATTTCTGACTTATCTGGCTTACGAGCATCTGCCTTAAAACAGGCCTACAGCCACAAACTCCGCCTAAAGACAGATGACAGGCGGTTCGCTGGCCTGTTTTAATAAGATTACTATAATAGAGGGTATCTGCCGTAAGTAAACAACTTACCGGATTGCTTAAGCATAATTTGGAGGATTCTCTATGCGTAAACCTGCTGCACTACTCCTCACTTTACTTGTTTTGCTGGCACTAATGGTCACCCCCGGCCTCGCTCAGCAGACTGATACTGACGGCGATGGTATCCCGGATGCTGTCGATCAATGCCCTGATCTTCCTGCGCCGGGTGGTGGTCTGAATATGACAGGCTGCCCGCCAGAAGTATTTGCAACGGCTATTCCCGCCCCTGGTGATCTGGGACAGGGTGGGGCTTATGCTTATGAATATGGTTATGGCTACGGTTATGGTTATCCGTCGTACCCAACCGGGGAATGCGCAGGTTCGCTACCTGTCCGGCTGGCGATTGGCGAACAGGGACGTATCGCAGAGCGCTTCAGCACATTACGTTACTACCCGGCAGGCCCCGCGATCCGTGTAATTTACAGCCCGGCACAGTTTACAGTGCTGGATGGCCCGATCTGCGCGGGTTATGGCCCGTTAGCGTGGTATCTGATTGATTACGGTGGTGGGCTGGTCGGCTGGGCTTCTGAGAGCCAAGTCTGGAGCATCTATGGCTATAACCGCTACTGGTTAGAGTCGGTTGCCACTACCCAATAATCTCGTCTTTAGCGTGTACTTCCTCGCATCTCGTTATGGGGTGCGAGGAGATTAAAGATGATTTTATTTTTGCCACGGCAAGAACGAAAAGCGCCCTGCAAAGTGCGGGGCGCGTTTTCCAGATAGATATGTGGTACTGCTTTAAAGGGAAGTCAATCCCTGTAATCCCAATTTCATGATTTATAGTATGCCCTATCTGCTGCGCCATGTACTCCCCCAGCCAGCCGATATCCCTCTACGCCTTTTGGCGGATATAAGTACCATGTACTATGATTTATGTTAATAGGCGCTATAGTTAGCACAAGCAGAAAACACCCTTAGCGAGTTTATCGTCATGCTGAAAAATATGGGCAAGCCAGGCATTCTGAAAGACGAGATTGATATTCTTTACAGCGCGTTAAATAAGCTGACACAAGCCGCCAACCCGGCAGAACAGCTTGAAGCCGTAAGTGATTACGCCCGTGCCAACGGAGCGACCTCCGGTGTGCTGCTGTATGTGGATAATAACGAGCAGGGACAGCCAGAATCGCAGAAAGTGGTGGCGGAGTGGGTGGCAGAGGGTTTGTCTGCACGCCTTGGCACACGCAGCACGGTGACTGAGCAATTCCGCTGGATGGAACATCTGGATCAGCCGATTTTTGTTCACGATAACATGAATGATGAAGTCATACCACCGCTGGGGCGTGAACGCCTGCTGCGCCATGGTATACGCGCCACGGTAATCCTCCCGCTGACGGTGAAGGGGCGTTTTGTCGGCATACTGGGTTTTAACTGGGGTGAGCCTCATGAATTTGATGAGCGCGACCGGCGGATTTATACCGCGCTCATCCAGCAGGCCGCGCCAGTGATCGACTCCATCCGGCTGTTCGAGCAGACCCAGCGGCGCGCACTGGAAGTTGAGCGCGCCAAGCAGGAAACCGACATCCTGTATGCTGCCTCTAACCGGCTGACACGGGCGACAGAACCTGTTGAAATCCTGGAAGCGGTGAGTGATTATGCGCGCTCCAAGGGGGCAGTTTATGGTTCGCTGATATTCCTCAATGGCAGCTACACCGAGGAAGACCCCTTAGTGGGGGAGCGGGTGGCCGAATGGACGATGCCGGATGGTAAACGGCAGGGCATTGGCGATAAGCTGTATGGTTATGGCATGGATAACATCTCGTCGATGTGGCTGGCACAGCCCAACCAGCCGATCCTGGAGACGAATGTCCACCAGGATGAACGCTTTCATGTGGGAGTACGACAGGATTTTGTTGAGTTTGAGCGCCTGAGCATCGCCATTTTGCCGCTTAATAATCGGGGGCGCTGGGTCGGCCTGATTATCTTTAGCTGGAATGTGCCTTACGAGTTTACCCCGCGCGATTACCGAATGTATACCGCGCTTATCCAGCAGGCCGCACCCGTGATTGAATCCATGCGTCTGTTTGAGCAAAATCGTGAGCGCGCCGCGCGAGCCGAGTATCTGCTGAAGATTAACACTGCGCTTTCCAGGGCGGCTAACGAGTCGGAGATTCTGTCGGCTATCGCGCTGTATGCCGCAGGGCAGGGCGCAGATGGCATGACGCTGAATTACTTTGATGTGGATGAGCGGGAGCGCCCTATCAGATCTTACACTGTCGCTGTGTGGCAGGATGGTAAGGCCGAACTCTATGACCCGGCCAGACACCGGATTTTGTCCCCAGCGGAATATGGATACGCGGCGTTGTGGTATGACCAGCCGGATGAAGTGCTGCTGATTGAAGACATGGCCCTTGAGGAACGCCTGGACAACCAACAACGCGAAAAGATGCTGGCCAATATGCGCACCCGTGCGCTGGCGGCGCTGCCGCTGCATCGTGGGGGGCATTACCTGGGCATCCTGTCTATCCTGTGGTTTAGGCCGCACGTGTTTTCGGACAACGAAAAATATATTTACTCGACCCTGCTGCAAACCCTGCCGTCGGTCATGGCCACCCGCCGCGCCTACCTGGCTGAGGAAGAAGCCCGCCAGGAGAGCGAATTTCTGTATAAGATGAGCCAGGCGGTGAATGCCGCGATGAGTTATGAAGAAGTGTTACAGGCGGTGGCACGGCTGGATACCGGTTCGCAGGCGGTATTCCTGACCATATGGGATCATCACGATTATGAAGCTGCCGATTACCTGAATGTGATCGCGGCCATTGGAGCAGATGGCCAGCCACTTTCGCTGCGGGAACGGCGCTTCCCCAAAGCGGTCTTTCCCATCACGGAGGTGATGGGGAGTGAAGGGCTATGGGTGATTGAGGATATTCTGGATGACCCACGAGTAGACGCGACCACTGCCGCCACCTGGACACGCATTTCGACTCGCGCGCTGATCGGGACACCGCTGTGGAGCAATAATCGCTGGATGGGGGGGTTAACCTTCCACAGCAACAGCCCACGCAGGTACACTGTCCGTGACCGCCGTCTGACGGTAGGTATTGGTGACCTGGTGCTGGCGGCATTTGAGCGTATCCGCCTGCAAGCAGAGACCGAACAGGAACGGCGGCAGGCCGAAATGCTGGCGCGGGTGAACGCGGCGCTTTCGCAGGCGGCGGATGAACAGGAGATTTTAGAGCCGATTGCCAACCTGATGGAGCAGTATGGTGCGGCGCTATCGATTCTTTCGTATACGGATGATGACACCGAAAAAGTCAATATTGTGGCGCTGCGCTCTGGTGATGGACGGATGCCGCTGCCGTTAAATTTCCTGCCGATCATCTCGTTTCCGGTCTCTGATTATCCCGTTTTGCAACTGGCTTATGCCCACCCAGACGCACCGGTTTTCGTCGAGAATGTGCAGACTGATGAGCGCATCGCAGGGCGGCAAAATCAGGAATTTCTGAAGACCGTCGGCTGGGTTGCTGTGGTGGTCGTGCCGCTCAAAACTGTCGATCAATGGCAGGGGGTGCTGACCTTTGCCTGGAACCAGCCGCAGAGTTACAGTGATGAATTACGGATTTTGCTGAAGGCAATTCGCCCGACAGTGGCCTCGGTGGTGAGCAGCCGCCGCGCTTACCTGGCCGAAGAAGAAGCCCGACGCGAAACCGAACAGCGCGCCCGTGAGCTGGAAACTGTCGCCAAAGTGAGTGCTGCCGCCGCAACTATCCTCAATGAGAGCGAACTGCTGGATACTGTGACCTACCTGACCTCGATCAGTTTTAAGCAGCATCACCTCTTTATTTACCTGCTGGAGGAGGAACGGCTGGTCAAGGCTACTGGCTCACCCTCTACGGGCCAGCCGCAACCGCAGGTGATCTCGCTCAACAGCGAGTCGTCGCTGGTGGCGCGGGCAGGACGCACCCGGCAGGGCATTATCGTCAACGACATCACTAACCCGCAGGGCTTCCGGCTGCGGCCTATTTTGCCCAACGCTCAATCTGAGATGGCGGTGCCGATGGTGGCGGGTGACCAGTTGATCGGGGTGCTGGATGTGCAGTCGCCGGAGGCCGATCATTTCAGCGAGGCGGATGTTCGTGTGATGTCCGTGCTGGCAGACCTCATCGCTGTGGCGGTGCAGAATGCGCGCCTCTACCGTCAGGCACAGGAACTGGCCGCGCTGGAAGAACGCAACCGGCTGGCACGCGAACTGCATGACTCAGTTTCCCAGGCGATTTATGGCATCGCACTGGGGGCACGCACCGCCCGCGCACTGCTGGAACGCGACCCTTCACGGCTGAGCGAACCGCTGGATTACGTGCTGTCGCTGGCCGAGGCTGGCCTGACCGAGATGCGGGCACTGATCTTCGACCTGCGGCCAGAGTCGCTGGAAAATGAAGGGTTGGTCACAGCACTGACGAAACAGGCTGCTTCGCTTCAGGCACGACATGGTATTCAGGCTGAGATTGAAATGGGCGAAGAACCAACGCTGCCGCTGGCGGTCAAGGAGATGCTGTATCGCATCGCACGTGAGGCGCTGCATAACACCGTCAAGCATGCTCAGGCCACCCATATCAAGCTGTGCATGAAGAGTGTCCCTGAAGGTATCCAACTGGAAGTGGCCGATAACGGCATCGGGTTTGATACTTCGGGCACATTTCCCGGTCATCTCGGCCTACAGTCGATGCGGGAACGGGCGGCGCGGTTGAACGGCACACTGAGTATTGAGAGCGCGTTGGGAGAGGGCACCCGCATCGCTATTCGTGTCCCTGTGACGGGTCGCCGTCACTAGAAGGGCGCTTTCGCTAGCCCAATCCGCCACTGATGCAGTACCATTATGCGCGGATGACCGATGAAGCTAACCCAGAAAGCGTTATGTCCCGATCACTCACTGCACTTATTCTGACCCTGTTATTTTTCCTTACTCACCTCACAGCGGCACAGCCGCCAGAGCAGGCCACCGATCCCAGCATTGCCACACCTTATCAGGCAGTTTTTGTCTTTGCCGGGCCAAGCGACAGCCACCGCGAACTTACCTCACTGCCTGCTGGGGTGGAGGTGAAGATCATCGAGCGCAACAAAATCGGTAACTGGGTGCGCATCCAGCAGACGCGAGAGGATGGGCGGGTGCTGGCTGATGGCTGGGTGCTGAGCGGCTATCTGACACTGGATGAACGTCTGCGCTTCAGCGAAATCCCGATCAACACCGAAGTGCCAGAGACAGACCGCATCAAGCAGCGTTATCTCACCGTGGCCGAATTATATGAGGTGCCCGTGATCCCCGAAGTGAGCGAGGCCATGCGCGCTGTCTATGTGCGGGGGCAGTGGCTGGGCAACCTGAGCGACGTGATCACCAAAGTGGGTGACAGCGTGGCAGCCAATGAGCAGTATCTCACGCCGATGCGCCTGGGGAATTATGAACTGGGCGCATATGATTATCTGGCGGAGACGATTGATTTTTTTGGCCCTTCGCTGGTGCAGGACAGTGTAGCCGCGCGCGTGGGCATGACTACTTATGTGGTGTTTGACCCGCTGTGGGCGGATAAAGAGATATGCCGTCCTAATGAGTCGCCGCTGGGCTGCGAGTATCGCCTGAAAAAGCCGAGCATCGCCGTGATCTTCTTTGGCGGGAATGATGTACGGCATATGACCGATGCTGATTTTGATCTACAGATACGGCAACTGGTGGAGGAGTCGCTGGCGGCGGGGGTGATCCCGGTGCTGTCCACTTTCAGCAGTGACCCGGACGCGCCGCTGTGGTGGCAGTCGATCAACTTCAACCTGCGCCTGCGTGATATCGCCGCCGAATATGAAGTCCCGTTGATTAACCTGTGGGCGGCCACGCGCATCCTGCCTGCTTACGGTCTGGAGCAGGATCGGGTGCATATGAAAAACAGCGGCTGGAATTATATCAAATTCACCAAAGGCAACGAGGCGTTTTACGGCACGACACTGCAAAACCTGCTGGCCATCCGAATGCTGGATGAGCTTCGGCGGGTGCTGGAGATGGGTTGAGTAGACTCATAAAGGCGGGTTTTAAACCTGCCTCTACATGCTGCAACACAACAGGAGGAGTACATGTCTAGGTTATTGTGGGTGCTGCCCGTGCTGCTGGTAGTGGCTGCCTGTGCGACAGACGCGGGAGGTAATACACAAAGCGGGGATGAACGTGTGGCGCGGGTGGTAGAAGATTACCTGCAGGCGAAAATCACCGGGGACGCAGACACATTACGGGGGCTGCTATGCAGCGAGATGGAGGCCAGCCTGAACCGCGAGGCGAATGCCTTCGCCAGTGTGACCGGAGTCGAGATTGAAGATATGGCCTGTAGGGTGAATGAGGGGCAGAGTACGGTGACGTGCACCGGGCAGATCGTGGCGGATTACGGCGGCGAGGCAACCACCTTCCCGCTGACGAGTTATCGCGTCGTGCAGGAAGATGGTGAGTGGAAATGGTGCGGCGAGGCGGGGTGAGTGGTGCGCCGCATTTTTTCGCGTGAAAACCTGTTTGCGGTGGGGTTGTGCCTGATCGTGATTCTGCTCATTATCCTCACGACAGACAGCGTTCCCACCTGGATTTATCAGGGATTCTAGGCCAGTGACGCTGCTCGACATTGGCATTTTTTGCGTTGGCGCACTGCTGTACGCGGCCTTCTGCCCGCCGCGCTGGCGCGGTTGGGCTTTGATGATTGCCAGCGTGATCGCCATTTACTGGCTGCAACCTACCCTGAATATCCGTTTCCTCGATTTCTGGCTGCCGACGCTGACACTTATTATTACCCTGTTGTGCTGGCTGATCGTTCGCCAACCGGAAGGACATGAGCCTTACCTGGGACGTGAAGATCGTCTTACGTCAGGGGTGGTAATCGGGCTGGTATTGGCGCTGGCGGCTAATCGTTATCTCGCGCCGGAAGTCCGACTCACGCCTTCACGCCCGCCGGAAATCACGACCGTGATTCTGGTGCTGATTTTAATTGCCGCGCTCACGCTGCTGGTCACGCGCCGCTGGCGTGATTGGCCACGCTGGAATCAGGTGGGCATCATCGCCCTGGTGCTGCTGTTTGTAGTCATCAAGACCGAACCGCTGGCGCAGGGGATAAGTTCAATACTGCGCGCCGGGGTGGGGCAGGATACAAGCCTCGCCAGTATCGTGGATATTGGCTGGCTGGGTTTTTCGTATGTCGCCTTTCGGCTGATTCACACCCTGCGCGATCATCAGACTGGTATCCTGCCCGCGCTTAACCTGCGTGAATACCTGACTTATGTGATCTTCTTCCCGGCCTATACTGCCGGGCCGATTGACCGCGCCGGACGTTTTATCGTCGATGATGTGGCGCTGCCAAAACTGCACGGGCTGGACGCGGCACGCATCACAGAAGGGGCGGGGCGTATTGTCGTGGGGCTATGCAAGAAATTTGTGATCGCTGATTCACTGGCGCTGATCGCGCTGGACGCGACAAAGGCGGAACAGAGCGAATCGGTGCTGGCGTTATGGGTGCTGTTGTATGCTTATGCCTTTCGCCTGTTTTTCGACTTCAGCGGTTATACCGATATTGCCATTGGCATTGGCATCCTGCTGGGAATCCGCCTGCCGGAGAACTTCGACCGACCCTACCTGAAGCCCAATATCACCGCCTTCTGGCAAAGCTGGCACATGACCCTGACACAGTGGGTGCGCTTCTATATTTTTTCGCCGCTGTCTCGTTCACTGCTGCGGCGCAGGCAGCGCCCCTCCAATGATGTAATCATGCTCATCTGCCACCTGACGACGATGATTGTGATTGGCCTGTGGCATGGCGTGACCTGGGCGTTTTTCATGTGGGGGATGTGGCATGGGCTGGCGCTGTTCGGGCATAAGCTGTGGGCAGACCGCACCCGCGCCTGGGTGCGCGGGCTGGGTGAACGTCCACGCCTGAAGGCCGCGTATACAGTGGGTGGTGTGCTGCTGACGTTCCATTTCGTGACACTGGGCTGGGTGTGGTTCGCGCTGCCGGATGTGGGTCTGGCATGGTCAGTGTTTGTGCGGCTGCTGGGGTTGGCTTGATGAGTAGCTGGGGATGGCTGACTGAAGGCATCGCGGCCTATAACTGGCGTTTCGTGGCGCGGGTCGTCGTCAAGGCAGGGCTGCTGTTCGTGCTGCTGAACGTGGCCCATGCGCTGCTGGAGCCAATGCCATTGATCGGCAGGCTAACGCTGCATAATCACCTGCTGCCGGGGCGGGCACGGCTGCCCTATGGCGAACATCCAGCGGCCTATAATCTAAGCGTGGACAGCCTCGAAGCCATGTTCGCTACCCACGAGATCAGCCAGCCGAAAGCTGCCGATGAATTTCGGGTACTACTTATCGGTGACTCTGCCACGTGGGGTGTACTGCTGCGCCCGGAGGACACGCTGGCCGGGCAGATTAACGCTATGGCGTACATGTTGGACGATGGGCGTACAGTACGGGCGTACAATGTCGGCCATCCGATGTTGTCGCTGACTAAAGACCTGCTGCTGCTGGATTATGCTATGCAATATACGCCGGACATGATCGTGTGGCTGATGACATTACAATCATTTGAGCGGGGCAGACAACTCGATGCTGCACTGGTGCAGCGGAATGTGCCGCAGGTGCATAACCTGATCGTAAGTTATGGCCTCAACCTTGATGCACAGGACGCACGTCTGAGTGAACCGGATTTTTTTGAGCGCACGATTATTGGGCAGCGGCGTGTGTTGGCGGATTGGCTGCGCTTACAGCTTTATGGGGTGATGTGGGCAGCGACAGGTATTGACCAGTTTTACCCGGAAGCTTATACCCCGCGCGCGAATGATTTTGAAGCTGACCTGAGCTGGCTGAGTTATGCACTACCGCAATCGCTCACGACCAATGAACTTGCGTTTGATGTCATTGCTGCCGGGTTGGAGCGTGCTGGGGATGTGCCGCTGCTGCTGATCAATGAGCCGATCTTCATTGCAGACGGAGAAAACAGCGAATTGCGTTATAACTTCTGGTATCCACGCTGGGCGTATGATGCCTACCGTGTCCTATACGCGGCGCAGGCGGAAACGTATGGCTGGCGTTATCTCGACCTGTGGGATGCCATTGCGTCGGATGAGTTCACCGACAGCCCAGTACATCTCACGTCGCAAGGGATGCGCCAGTTAGCAGAGATCATCGGGACAGTGATTACTGATTTTTGACCTCACGGGTAAGGTTGAAATGCGCAATGCTTAAAAGCCTGAGTGCTGTAATGGTCTGTTAATCATGCACGTCTATAATGAAGCAGAAGTTTGAATGTCTGGAGAGTCAACATGGCAAAGGAAATTGCAACATTAGGCGGAGGATGCTTCTGGTGTGTCGAGGCCGTCTATGATGAACTGAAGGGCGTGGAGGAGGTCGTATCCGGTTACGCAGGCGGTCATGTGCCCAACCCGAGCTATAAGCAGATCTGCAACGGGGACACTGGTCATGCCGAGGTGGTGCAGATCACATTTGATAACGAAATCGTGAGCTACGGGGATATTCTGGATGTGTTTTTCACGGTGCATGACCCGACTACACTCAACCAGCAGGGGCCAGATTTCGGCACACAATACCGCTCAACGATTATGTATCACAGCCCGGCGCAGCAGCAGACCGCGCAGGAAGCTATCAAAGCCGCTGCGCAACTGTGGGATAACCCGATTGTGACCGAAATCGTACCGTTGGATGTGTTTTACCCGGCGGAGGATTATCATCAGGAATACTTTGCTAACAACCCGAATCAGCCTTACTGCCGGATGATAGTGCAGCCCAAAGTGCGGAAGTTCCGCAGCCTATATCTGGATCGCCTGAAAGCGCCCGCGCATGGATGAAGGTGCAATTCGTGAGAAGCTGCGCGGGTATATCACACGCGAACTGATCCGCGATGCAAATTATCCGCTGAGCGACAGCGAGGGTATTATCACTAACGGATTGATGGATTCGTTCGCGCTGGCGGAACTGGCCGTGTACATCGAAAACGAGTTCAACGTCTATATCCCTGACCCTGATCTGACAGTCGAGAAGATGGACACCTTCGATCAGATCATCGCGCGGATCATGCGCGACCTATAAAGAGACCCCTGCGGGCTGCCGACGTTCAGACAAGCACCGGCAGCCCACTCAGGTGTAGCTGCTAACCTCAAGCCCCAGCTCTGCCCCGCAGGCCACTAAATCCGCCCAGGTTTTCTCCGGCAGGGGGATGCCGTTTGCCAGCCGCTCGGTCATGATACGCGATTCTTTCTCGCCGGGCAGCAGCACTTCGTCATAGCCCGCAGCGGGTTTAACCTGCTTAACGCGCTGAAGCAGTGCGACGGCTTCCCGCTCAAAGCGCTGGGGTGAGGTAAAGGCCTCGACATTGAGCGCGAAGATCAGGGTAGGATTACCGGGTTTGAAGCCTGCCAGCATGATGGGCACGAAGCCGCTCAAAAGCACCGGCACAATTTCCATCATCAGATTGAGGCCATAACCTTTGTAAGTCCCAAAGGGCAGCAGCATCCCGCCGCCATAGAAATCTGCCGGGTTGGTGGTGGCGAAGCCATCCTTATCCAGCAGCATCCCTTCAGGGAAAGGTTCGCCTTTGTCCAGCGCGACTTTCACCTTGCCGTTGGCAACCGCAGCGGTAGCGAAGTCCAGCAGCAGCGGCGGCTGGGACGCGCCAAGTGGGACTCCCCACGCCATCGGGTTCGTGCCAAAGAGCGGCTCTGCGCCACCGTAGGGTGTCACTGACGGGAGGCTCATCGTGCCGCTGGTCATGACGATACCGACCATTCCCGCGCGGGCGATCATCTCGGCGTACTCACCCAGCCGTCCGATATGGTTGGTATCGCTGAGTGCGACACAGCCGATGCCTTGCTGGGCGGCAATCTCGCGCGCCAGCCCTGCCCCTTCGCGCGCTGTCACCTGCCCGAAACCCCACTGTCCATTGAGTACCGCGATTGCGCCAAACTGCCGCTCGATCACCGGCAGGGCTTCCGGCCTGATCGACCCATTCTGAATCTGTACGACATAGCCTTTGACGCGAATAATGCCGTGCGAGTCGTGGCCGGTGAGGTTGGTGGTGACAAGCGATTCCGCGACGTATTGCGCGATGTCATCGGGTGTGCCCGCAGCGGCGAAGATATCGCGGATAAGACGGGTGAGGGTGGTATGGGGCAGGGTGGGCATGGTAGTCTCTTTTTGAAACATGAAGCAGACGAATTTTATTTAACGCCGGGTCATAGAGTAACATAAAATGGAGTTGGGTTAATGGAGTTTGGTTATGGATGGCTTGTGAGGGAACCGCCAAAATTCAGAGTCATGAGAAACGGAGGGAATCACCCTAAGCCAGAAACTTTCTACCCCTTCGGGAAGATGTCCTTCACGGGCAGGGTGAAGCCCGGCAGAATCTCGCCGCCGTCCAGCGTGCCGTTCTCGTCCAGCACCACTACAGGTTTACCCGGCAGATATACCTCGATAAAGCGATCATAGGGATTGACCACCCAGACCAGCACCCCCGCCGCCAGGTAATTCGCCAGCTTGCGGCGCAGGGTCGCCTGCTCATCACGGCTGTCCGCATCGGAGATAACCTCGACAGCGATTTCCGGCGGATTGGGATTATAACCCTTGTGCGCCAGTTCGGGCTGGCGGGCATAGGAGATGTACGCCACATCCGGCGCGTACAGCTCGCCATTGACCCTGTAGCCCCCGGCCTCCCCGGTCACATGGCCGCTGTCGTTGTTCAGCAGATACATCCCCAGGAAAAGGATAATTTTCGCCGCGATTTTGGATACAAACGGATTTGAAGGCACTTCGATGATCTCCCCGCCGACAAGTTCAAATGTGCGGTCAAGGTTTTCTGGCAGATGGATAAAGGCTTCGAAGTCAGCCTGTGTTATCTGCGGTTTCAGTTGGACAGCCATATCAAACCTCAATCACTCGTTTGCCTGATTGTAGCACAAGTCGGCTCTGTCATTGACTGGCGGGTTGATGTATCTTGAGCGGCATTTATCAGCCTATAAAAATAACTGCCATGCATACCTCTCAGCCTCCTGTAAAGCTCCACTCCCTGCTCGACGCGGTCACACTGACAAGCGCAGATATAAACGCGCCAGCCATCATCTACCTGGAAACCGACGCAGCGGCGATTACCGTTACACGGGCGGATTTTCGTACGGCTGTCCTACATTATGCTGACGCACTGCGGGGCAGGGGAGTCGGCGCGCGCGACCTGGTGGTGATCGCACATACGCAGAACCTCGAAAGCATTTACGCGTTCTGGGGAGCACTGTGGATCGGCGCGATTCCGTCGATGTTTCCCACACTGACAGAAAAGCTGGACCCGGCGATTTATATGCAGAGCATGGCCGAACTGGTGCGCCTGTCGGACGTGAAAGCCGTCCTGACCACAGACGAGTTCGCGCCGGAACTGGCAGAGGTAGTCGGATGCGCAGTGTATGGGGATATTTCTCCCTCAGCCCAAGCCGCTCTCCCACAATGGGGAAAGAGGCAGGCAGTAAACGGACATGATATTGCCTTTTTGCAACATTCCAGCGGGACCACAGGGCTGCAAAAAGGCGTGGCACTGAGTCATGTGGCAGTGCTGAATCAACTGGCGGCATACAGCGCGGCGATTGCTCTGAACGAGCATGATGTGATCGTGAGCTGGCTGCCGCTGTATCATGATATGGGGTTGATCGCCGGGTTTCTGCTGCCGCTGGTGCAAGGTGTGCCACTGGTGCTGATGTCACCGTTTGATTGGGTGCGTCATCCGGCCATGCTGCTGCGTGCCATTCATGATTACGGCGGGACATTATGCTGGCTGCCGAACTTCGCCTATAACCACTGTGCCCGGCGCATCCGCCAGCGAGATTTAGAGGGTGTATCGCTGGTGAGTATGCGAGCATTCATCAACTGTTCCGAGCCTGTACGGGCAGAGAGTCACGCCCTATTTGCCGAGCGTTTCGCGCCGCATGGTGTGAGGCCGGAGATGCTGGCGGTCAGCTATGCAATGGCCGAGAATGTCTTCGCCGTGACACAGACTCCACCAGGGCAGGGCAGTCGTGTCGATTGGGTGCAGCGTCACGCGCTGGAAAACGACCTGCGCGCCGTTCCTGTTGAGACGGAGGCCGCGGAAGCGGCCAGTGTAGTTTCGTGCGGTGCGCCTATCCAAGGGACGCAGGTCAAGGTGGTGGATGGGCAGGGGCATGAATTACCAGAGCGCTATGTGGGCGAAATCGCTATTCAGAGCGGTTGTTTGCTGACGGGTTATTATCAACGTCCAGACCTGAATCCGTTCACGGCGGACGGTTGGTATCTGACCGGGGACAGAGGTTATATGGCCGGGGGTGAGGTGTATATTGTCGGGCGCTCGAAGGACCTGATTATCAACGGCGGCAAGAACGTTTACCCGCAGGATATTGAGGCGATTGTAAACGGGGTAGCCGGGGTGCATCCCGGCAGAGTCGTGGCTTTCGGGATCGATGATGAGCGTGAGGGGACAGAACTCATCGCGGTGGTAGCCGAAGTGGATGCAGATGATACCGAAGCGCGGCGGCAGATCGGGCTGGCGATTCGGCAGGCGGTGGCCCAGCAAACGACGGTGACGATCAGCTATGTGCATCTGGTGGGGGCGCAGTGGCTGGTGAAAACCTCCAGCGGCAAGATCGCGCGCGGCGCGAACCGCGACAAATGGCGCAGAGAAGTGCTGGAGGCTTAGGCTTCGCCAGAGGGGATGATAACCTCGCGCCAGATTACATCCAGCACATGCAGCGCCGTGAGATTGCGCAGGACATAACCGGAGTGCAGATTCCAGGTGCGGAAATCGGCAGCGCCTTCGTAGCCACGTGCCGGAATAGAGGGGTGAACACCATCGTCATCCAGGCCGAGGCGACCTGCTGTCGCCATCGCGCGGGCATAATCCCACAGCGGCATCTGGTGGGCGAGGGCGGTTTCGCGCACGATCTGGTTAAACTGCTCTACCTGGGCTTCGTAGCCCACGCGCAGGGGAAGTGTACTGAGGACAGGCAGCACACCCGCATTGATTGAAATCTGCACGATACGTTCCAAGTCGGCACGATAAGCAGCAGGTGGGCGATAACCCACATCGTTGGTGCCAAACATAATCAGCGCCAGGGCTGGCCGCACAAGCCGGTACTCGCAGCTAAGCGGAGGCTCATCCGGCAGGCACAGTTCGCTATCGGCGTAGGCGGAGTCCAGGACCGCTGCCGCCGACCAGCCCACCCCGGCGGCCAACGAGGTATTGCCAAATGAATCGCTGCTGCGGGCAGTCGCGGCTGAAAAATAATCAATCACTGGTTGCAAATAAATAAAATCACCAAGCTGATACAGGCCTCGGCTGATGGGATGCAGCATGTGGCCGGAGACAGTGATACTGTCGCCAACCTTCGAGAATACATCTGCCCGACTGCCCATCTGCTGGCCACGCAGGAAAACTGCGCGGGCTGCTTCGACATCTCCTATTACCACCGACCCATAATCCAGCGCTGCCCCTGCATCTGTGCGCACCATTACCCCTTCCAGATCGACAAACACCTGTACATAGTCTGCGTAAACCCAGCCCGTACTGTAACGCTCAGTTTCGACTTCCAGCCAGGTATTATCCGCCGTGCGACCAATAATACGGAGTGTGGTGCCGCTGGCAAGCTGGTCGAGTATGGCGCTTTCGGTGCTGGGTGTGGCACGCAAACGCAAAAACATATCCAGCGGCATGACCACACCATCAGGGAAGGGGTGGGGCTGGCCCCTGGCGGGCAGGCCAGTGAGCAGCAGGCCGAAAACCAACACGAACCATAGGCATCTGTTTAAGTGTATCATGTGCCCAGTGTACTGGAAAAACGCCACTGATGCCCACCGCGACTCTACCTGTTAACCTGCGGTTACTGGGCATGGGGCGGAAGATCAGGGTATCATCGGCCAAAAGAAAAAGATTTTTGCATGAGGGAGCAAAGCTATGCAAGCGACCGCAAACCGGAAAAAAGCGCTGGAACTGCTGGGCGTGGAACATGAGGCTGTTCGCGCGCTGATTGACAACCTAACCGAAGAAGAGATGACCCGGCACGATACGATTGAGTATGGGCTATATGCTGACCAGGAACTTTCGTTCAAAGACCTTCTGGCGCATCTCATTACCTACGAAGTTTATGCCATTGAGGCCATTGAAGCCTGGACACAGGGGCAAAGGCACTGGATTACCGACGCGATGCGCAGCCCGGCGCGCAGTCGTGAAGTGCATTACGGCGGAATCGAGCAGCGTCGTGGACAAACCCTGGCCGAGACCCTGGCAGAATGGGAGCAGACGCAGACAAATCTGATGCGGGCAATCAGCGATTTGACGGACGAGGCATGGTACAGCCCCGCGCCTTATGAAGACAGCGAAGCGTCTGATCTGGGCGGGATGCTGGAGGCGATTCTGGTCGCGCCGCCGCGCCCGATGTACCGTCATTTACCGGTGCATATCCCAGACAGCGCGGCCTACGTGCGCAAGCTTCGACAGTAGGGCAGGGGGCTATTCTTCATCGTCCAGCCCCAGGCGGTGAGCGATGCGCTGACTGTGTTTATCGCGCTTGATGCTAATGCGATCAAGATAAACCCGCGTGGTGCTGATGTTCTGGTGGCCGAGAACAGTTTGTACTTCGGCCAGATCACCCGCCTGTTCACCCACCATGCGTGCTACCGTGTGGCGTGTCTGGTGCAAATGAAGATTGCCGAGACCAGCCTGTTTTGCATAATGCTTGAATAGTTTGACAAAACCATGTGAGGTGACGGGCTGCTTTCCCTTAGCGGCACGGTCATGACGCAGCCAGAGGGGTTCGTCCTGCTCCATCAGAGGCCGGTTCTCAACCTCATCCCAACGTTCAGAGGCTTTAAGATAGGTGAAGAGGGCACTGCGCACACCGGGGTCATTGATCTCGGTCGCACGGTAGAGACCACCTTTCTCTTTGCTGCGCATGATGATCGCATCCTCACTGAGGCGCAGGTCATCCCAACGCAGGTTGATAATCTCGCTGCGGCGTTTGCCTGTCGCAAAGAAAAACCGGAGCAGGGCATAATCGCGCCGAGCGCTGAGACTGCCTTTGAGTGCTTCCGCCTGGACAACCTGAAGCAGCGCGCGCGCATCCTCATCACTGAGCGCCTGTGTCTTTTCGCTCTGGTAGGCCTTTGGTGCTCTGGGTCGGGCCAATGGCACAGGGTTGGCGTGGATGCGATCTTTGAAAGCAGGTTCGCTCAACAGCCACTCGTAAAAGCTGGACAGGCGGCTGATATGCGCGTAGACGCTGGCTGGGGCTAAGCCCATGTCTTCCAGATAAGCCTGCCAGGTTTTAACATCCAGCGGGGTAATGGACTCCAACGGTTTAGGCACGCAGATAAAAAAGCCTGCTGCCGTGCCCTGAGTGCCTGTGCCAAGAAGGGCTTTCTGTTTGTCGCGCAGCAAATCGTGACGGCGGTCACTCTCTGGGCTGGTGGTGGCCGCCGCCCACAGCTCGACCGCATTTTTTAAAGCGGGCGTGGTAGAGTCGGAAGTGGCTTTCAGAGCACGGGATGAGTGATGATTTTCAGGCATTATTAAGGTTCCACTTCTGTACTCGTTGTGTAACCATGAGTATAGCGATGGCAGCGCGAGCAGGCAAATGCCGCTGTCATCCGGTCGAGATGGGCTGCACCTCCCAGGTCTGGCCGTCCTGGGTGGAGAACAGGCGCGACTCTGCCGCATCCAGCGCCCACAGGCGGTCAGGATACTGGTCGGCCAGCGCGGTAATATAAGCGTCGCCTGCTTCAGGCAGATTGACTGCGTTCCAATTCTCCCACCCTGGCGTGTAGAGTCTGCCCCCGGCAGCAATATAAATACGGCCATTAAAGGGTTGTATCGCCTCGATGGGCTGACCTTCCGGCAGCAGGAGCAGCGTTTGCCAGCCACGATTTGCCCGCCCCCAGCGCAGCAGGTGATCGTCAGTGGCGGCCAATAGTTCACCATCCGGGTCAAGGCCAATGCGGTGAATGGGTGCAGGCGCATCCAGCGGCTCCCAGCTCAAACCGAGGTCGATACTCTGGAACACCGCGCCACCCATGAGCAGCACATGGGTATGGTTGCCGAGCATCACAAAATCGTCTGGCCATGCTTCCGGCTGCGGCAGGTTAATTTCACGTTCCAGCAGTTCACCCCCCTGCTCATGGAAGCGCGTGATGCCCTCGTCGCCAATGGCATATAAAAAGCCATGAGTCATGACCACACGGCGACCGGGCATGTCATGGATGTGCAGCCAGGGTTCGCCCTGTTTGTAACGATAGACACCGTCATCGGCTACCACCCATAACGTGCTGCTGGCTTCTACATAGACATCCTGCACCAGTGCATCCAGCATAAAGGGCTGCCACTGTCCCTGACCATCGGGCTGCAAAAGCGTGCCCTGAGCCGTAACCAGCAGCGGCATATCCATCGTGCTGGAAATCGCCAGCCGCACGGGGGAAGCAGGCGCGGCAATAAAGCTGTCGCCCGCGTGGACACCATTCGTTTCGCCCACCTGTGCCAGCGGAATGGTACTCACCAGAAATATCGCGCCCGCTGTCATGATGAGCGTGGTCAGCAGCTTTTCCTCTTTTAAGAGCGCACCCAGGCCGATGCAGAGTACACCCAACCCCAAAAGCGCCAACAGGCGATGATCTACCGGGATACGGGTATCGATCACAGGCGGGGGCGGTGGTGGTGTGAAGACCTCCAGCAGAGGATGGTAATCAATCACGCTGTCAAACTCACCGGGACGCTGTACTGTTGCACGGATGCGCCATTCCCCGGCCACACTGAGATTCGCACCGCTGATGCGGTACTGGCCGCCGCCTACAGGCTCCGGGCGCAGTTCGCTGGTGCCCAGGCGCTCGGTCTGATGATCGAAGCGCAGACGAATCAGGCTGGCATCTTCAATCGGTGTGCCATCTGATGCAGCGAGGGTCAGCGTAAATGTATTTTCGCCCACCAGGCCGGGGGTAATTTCCAGATCAGCCTGAAGGTCTGCCGTGGCGTAAGTTTCCACGATGGGCGACGGTGGGGTGAAATCCGGCAGCGCGGCACGCATGGCTGCCGTACTGCGCGCGGGTGAAACAGCGGTCATCACGCCCACCGCACCGAGGATCAACACGGTCAGCGCGATCTCCACGCCCACAAGACGGCGCAGCCTGTCGATCCAGATGGTTTCGCCGGACAGCAAACGCTGCTGGGTAAAAACCAGATTCACCGCCGCGATGCCCAGCAGCGGCAGCATCAGCACCAGTTTGATCAGAAGCGCCTGCCCGTAAAGCGTGGTCAGCAGTGCATCCAGCGAGCCGACCTGAAGCCAACCAGAATAGAAACCCGTGACAACCAAAAGGCCTACTGCCGCGCGCGCCAGATTGGAAAAGTAGCCCACCAGCCTGCCTATAGTCTGCGCAGCAGGGTCTAAAAGGCGGCGGGCGGGGCCGATCACATTAACAAACTGCACCAGCCCACCAATCCACAGGCTCATGGCCGCCAGATGCAGCCAGTCCGCCAGCACCGCCGGGAACGCATCCTCTGTACCGCTGGCATGGCTGAACAGACTTTGCGCCAGCATCAGAACAGCACAGGCCAGCAGCGCCAGCCAGTACGCACCCACAGTACGACGGGCAAAGAGCAGCGCCGCGCCCACCAGCCCCCACGCCCCCAGACGCAGCAGCCATAATTCACCAAAACGAGTGGCTAACATGCGTTCGATCTGGACAAAATCAGTGGCCGCGGCCACGATGGAAGCCTCAGTAACAATTGCCACTTGCAGCAGCAGGACAAGCGCGGTGGTCACACCCAGGAACCACCAGCTTAACCAGATTAACCACCGCATCCGCTGTTCAATATGAGGCTGGCCTTCGAGCACCGCGCCACGCCAGACCAGCAGCACAAAAGCAATACTCCCGGCCACCAGCGCGATGCTAAAGAGATTGAGCCAGCGCACGAGTGTACTTTCTGCCGGAACAGATTCCTCAATCAGCGCTACCAGCCCCCCCTGCCCTGCCGCCGCGCCGATGACCAGGGGGAAACTGCTCTGTGTCAGATGTCCGTCGGTGCTGGAAAGCGCCCGCCAGGCGACGGTATAGAGGCCATCGGGCAGTTCACCGGGCTTTAAGACCATTTGCAGCGGGTCGTCGGGGTCAATTTCTGCCGGTGCAAGCTCCAGTGGGATACCTGTCGCATCGCGCAGTTGGATGCTGCTGAAGCCAGATTCGAGCGGCTCGGTGAAATACAGGCGGATTTCTGCCGGGGCTTCGAACAATATGCTGTTGGCAGGAGGTTCGGAGCGGGCGAGATTCGCATGAGCCGAGGCCAGTCCGACACTGCCCAGCAAAACACCCATCAGGCAGAAAACTGTGAAGAATTTCCGGTGCATTGGCTTTAATCCCGGTGATTAAATCTTAATCATGCTGTACGCTCAAATCATTATGTCTGGATTTTTCGGGATGAAGCATGGGACAAAAGGCTGAGCAGCCTCTTAGGTAAGCATGGCTTTAAGATGAGAGGCCGCGTAGGTAATCCGCTGCCGCCAGTCCAGAAAGCGCAGCGCCTTCCACACGCGGGACTGCGAAAGCATCTCCGGCAAAGACCAGCGGCGGCGTACTGCTGACGGCCAGGTATGACGCGGGATAAGCCGTCACAGGCTGGCTGTAGCGCCAGCCGTGCACCTGATAGGTTCTTACTCTGGCCTCACCCATGTAAGGTGCGGCAGCTTCCAGCAGCAGTTTTCCCGCTGCGTCCCGATCGCCCTCGAAATGCTCGCGGCTGAAGCCCGGCGCGCCGTGTATGGTCAGGCCATAGGCAGGTGAGATGCCCTTACGGTAATTATCGGCAATCCAGCTTATTGGCTCACCATTGAGCTGCATCCCGCCCGGTTCCGGTACATTGGCGGGGGCATCCAGCAGTACCATAACCGCGATGCAGGGGTGATATGTAATACCTTCCAGCACCGCGCGGTCTGCATCCGGCAGGCTATAACCGCCTGCATCGAGCAGCTCGAGGGACTGTGGCACAGGCGGGGTAA
This sequence comes from Anaerolineae bacterium, assembly GCA_041751455.1. Lineage (GTDB taxonomy): Bacteria > Chloroflexota > Anaerolineae > Aggregatilineales > Phototrophicaceae > JAIOHN01. Next base: position 78,956 of record JBGSXK010000217.1, on the reverse strand, counting down.
GCAGCAGGTTTTGGCTGGTCAGGGTGCCGCCCTGCTCCGTCTGGATACACCATTGATCGTCATTCATGCTGGCTGAAATCACGCGCTGACCCGTGTGCACCTTCAGCCCTTGTGCCAGAAATTTAGGGACGGTGGTCATGCCCTGTGCCCCACGAAAACGTGGATGGCCGTCCCGCTGCCATACGCCTCTGCTGTCGGCAAAGCCACGTGTCCATTCCACCACCAGCCCTTCAGTCAGCCATGTGGCAACCAGTGCCTTAAAACGCTCGTCACGCACGGTGAAAAACTGCGCGCCATGATCGAACACGCCCTCTTCGAGGCGGCGGGTGGCCATGCGTCCCCCTACCCCACGCCCCTTATCCAGCACCAGCACCCGCTGCCCGGCGGCACGCAGTTCACGTGCAGCCAGCAGCCCGCTGATGCCCGCACCGATAATCAGCGTGTCGTAGTCAGTCACCGCACGTAATCCAGCACCAGGACACGTGTAGTCTCTGGCAGGGAGTCGTGAGTAATGTTGGTCTCATAATCAAAGGCAAAATCAATCTGCGACTCGTCAAAGTAGGACAGAAATGATTCAATCCAGAAGCTGTTACGTGGTTTATAGGTCAGGGTGCGGAAATGCATCGGTATGACCAGTTTCGGCTGCGCCTGGTCGATGACTGTTTTGAGGTCATCCAGCTCGATCACCGGATGCCCGCCTGTCAGCGCGAGAAGGATATCCAGCCCTTTAAAAAAGTCGATCTGCGCTTCGTTGAGGGCGTTGCCCACATCACCCATATGCCCGATTTCCAGCCCATCCACTGTAAAGCGGTACATGCCGTTCTGGTCGGGATCATGATAACGGTGATTAAGGGCTTCCATCGCTTCAATGGCGCGGATCGGAATACCCTTCTGGACAGTTTCGCCGCCATTATAGGCGAGATCAAGCGCGGTAACGACTGTGGGGCTGCCGGGAATTAAGTCTGACCGGCAGTGAAAGCTGTCGTTATCTGATGAGCGAATCACCAGATCGGCCTCTTCCTTAACATACTGATAGCCGGAAGTTTCGGGTGTATAGGGATCGGTGATAATCTGCGTGCCATCGCTGGCGGTAATCAAAAAACAGGCCTGACCATACCATTTAATTTTCATGATGTTCCCTGTGCAAAAACTATCAGGTGCCTGATTGTACCAGCGAATGCGCTTATCCACAGTCCGGTTTATACCCATAATCCGGGTATGATGACGGGTGCTATAATCAAGGGTGTTTCGTGGAGGAGGGTATTTACGGCATGGCGAAGCTCAGCAAATATTTGCCGGCTCCGGTGCGCGAGGGGGTGCTGCGGTTATGGCGCATACCCCGCACAACGGCGGTAAAACTTGGCTGGTACAGCAAGCCCGATTTTTTAATCATTGGCGCGCAGAAGGGCGGCACGACTTCGCTGTATCATTATCTGGTGCAACATCCGAAAATCGCCCCGGCACGGCGCAAAGAAGTCCATTTCTTCGACCTTCATTATATGAAAGGGCTGAACTGGTACTGGGCGCATTTTCCAGCCCGTGCAAGACAGCGCGGTCTGCTCACAGGCGAGGCCACGCCTTACTATCTGTTTCATCCCAAAGTGCCCCAGCAGGTCGCCCAGGCAGTGCCGGACGCAAAGCTTATTGTGCTGCTGCGTAATCCGGTAGAGCGTGCCTATTCGCACTTTGCGCAGATGGTGGAAAAGGGCTGGGAAACACGCTCCTTTCAGCAGGCCATTGACGACGAACTCAGCTTAATACAGCACGGGAAATCGCCTTTGTATCACATTGATGACCCCTGGAAACACGCCCATCATTCTTATCTGTCGCGCGGTATTTACAGTGAACAGCTCAAACGCTGGTTTGCGCTCTATCCGCCGGAGCGTTTTTTGATCCTCAAGAGCGAAGATTTCTTCACTGATCCTGCCGCCGCGGTCAATGCCACGCTAGAGTTTATGGGGCTGGCGCGTGAGGGCTACTCAGCGGACTCTTTTCCTACCTATAACCCTGGCCGCTATGAAAGCGACATGCCGCCTGTAATCCGGGCACAGCTTCATGATTTCTTCCTGCCCCACAACCGGACACTCCATGAGATAGTGCCCTTCGGCATTGAAGACTGGGACCAGACTGTGCCCGACCTACAGCGCTAAAAGTGGAGAAACATCTCCATGCGGCGGAAAGACTCGACATAACCAAGGCGCTGGTAGGCGCGCCAGGTGAGGTCATACAGAGGGATATTCTCGACTTTGGTATCGTGCTGGGGGAACTGCTGGTGCATATGATAGAGCAGTGCATGAACGAGGTCTTCGGTCAACAGGGCCAGCGGGCCAAAGATGACATGGGCAATCTGCACCCGTGTGCATTGAAAGATAATCCAGCCCTGGGTGCCATCGGCCAGTGTGACATTGAAGCCCTGTAAATTGCCAGCCTGAAGGACGGAGCGCGCCTCTTCTACCCAGGATGCGCCGGGTGGGTAAAGCACAAGGTTGGTGATAATCTGATCTGGCGTGAGGGGTATCACCAGCGCGGCATCGAGGGTGGGCACAGGGGTCAGCGGTGCAGGCGGACGGCGGATGATGAGCAGTTCGCGGGTCTCTGTAAAGCCCAGTTTGGTAAACAGACGATGCGCAGGTTCATTGCCTTTGATGACCTCAAGCTGTACCAGACGGCAGCGGTGATTACGTGCCTGTTCCAGCATTTTCGACATCAAGAGCTGCCCGGTTTTGCGGCCACGCCGGTGGGGAATCACACCCAGGCGGGTGATCCAGGCGCGGTCTGCGCGCAGGCCAATCATCCCGATGCCAGTAGGTTCTTCAGCGGCATTGAGCGAGACAGGCGAGGCATCCAGATCAATATCATAGAAGCGCACATATTCTTCCATACGCCGGGCATTCATCGGCATCGGAACAATATAATCGATGCGGGTTTCGTTGTAGATCGCTGCCAGCTCGGTGAAGGAATAATGGCGACAGGGAATAATGATCTGGTTATCGTATCGTTCCAGCTCGAAGCCAGAAGGAAGCGGCTGCATAGACAACGCCTAACTCCTCGATGGCGGTTAAACCGTCCCGGTTTTTTCCAGATAACTCTCAATCTGGTCGGCAAAAACACGTGTATTGATGGGCTTGGTAATCACACCGTCACAACCATAGGCCAGCGCCATCTGAAAGGCGGTTTCCTGCGGCCAGGCCGTAAATGCGATAATGGGCACCTGTTCCAGGGCAGGCTGCTGGCGCAAAAGCGCGACTACTGTCTGCCCATCCATATCCGGTAAGCCGAGATCGACCAGAATCAGGTCGGGCTGCACATCTTCCACCAGCCCCAGCCCCTCTTCCCCATCCCCGGCCAGCAGCACCTCATGTCCGGCGTGCTGCATCAGTTTGACAGCCAGACGGGCATTCTGTTCATTATCTTCGATAAGGACGATCAAGCTCACCGCCTGTACCCCCGGCCTAAGCCTTATTGTGCTCGGATTGCACTAAAAAATGGGCCACGGTGTTCAGAAGTTCGTTTTTGGTTACAGGCTTCGCCAGGTAACCGTCGCAGCCCGCTGCGATAAAACGCTCACGATCACCATGCATGGCATTGGCTGTCAGCGCGACCACAGGAATATGCGCTAACTGCGGCGAGGCTTTCAGGCGCGCCGTCGCTTCCAGGCCGTCAATATCTGGCAGGTTGATGTCCATCAGAATCAGATCCGGCACTTCACGGGCAGCAATCGCTACCCCGGACAGACCGTCGGTGGCTTCCACCATCTCATAGCCGCCAATATTAAGCATCTTCCGTACTAACCGCATGTTCTGCGGATTATCCTCAATGTAGAGAATTTTCGCCCCCATAATTGCCACCTCACTGTTGACGAATGGTTAGAAATCGGTCTTTAGATTAACACATCCTTAATTATCTTTATAAATTGCCCTCGGTCAAGTGAAGATTTACCTAAAATAGAATGGATTTTTGAGTTGAGGTAATTTACTTCATCCCCGGTCAGTTCTTTCGCAGAGGTAATGATGACCGGAATATCAGCCAGCGCGTGGTCGGTTTTGAGCGCGTCCAGCACCTCAAAGCCGTCCATATCTGGCAGCACCAGATCAAGCACCACCAGCTCCGGGTGATACTCATGCACGGCCTTGAGACCGTCACGACCGCTGAGCGCTTCTACCACATGATAATCGCCGCTGCTTTCCAGATAACGGCGCATCAGGCGTACATCCTGCGGGTTGTCGTCAATAATCACGACAAGCGGCAGCCCGTTGGTTTCGCTCATGGTTTTCTGTCCATGCACCGCCGCAACAGGCCGATTGGCAGGCTGCGAGGTGGGATGACCCAATGTGCGCACGACATGATCGACCAACTGGCGTGTGTCGAAGCCGCCTTTCGTCCATACCGACTCGCTGTGAGTGGCCAGCATTTCACGATCACGTGCGGTCAGCGTCTTGGCAGAAACAACAACTACGGGAATATCTGCTGTATCAGGGTCGTGTTTTAACTTTTCCAGCAGCGTAAAACCATCCATTTCGGGCATGGTGAGGTCTGCCACGATCAGATCAGGCTTGCGTTCGCGTACCATTTCCAGCGCTTCAACGCCTCCCTGGGCTTCATAGACCCGATAGCTTTTGTAACGCTGCAAAAGACGGCGGATCAGGCGGCGGTCATTGAGCATATCATCGACCACCAGAATGGTCGTCACCTGCTCGTCCAGGTGTTCCAGCGCCGCGCTCAGACCGTCCTCGTCCCGGTTAGGCCGGGTCATATCGCCACGCGCGTTCAGTTCCAGGTTGAGCACATACTGATCGCCCAGAATGTGGCTCTCAGCCGGGAACGTGTGGCCAGAGCAGTTGAGCACCACGCTCTCGCCCGGCTGGATGGTTTGGTCGTCCAGCATTTTCTCCAGCCCGGCAAACGCGACCGCCGTCGCAGGTTCCACAGAAAACCCGGCAGTCCGCGCCAGCTTACGCATGGCGGCAAAAGTTTCGCCGTCTTCAATCGCCAGCATCGCCCCACCATGAGCCAGAATGGCTTTGCGAAGCTGGACATAACTCATGCCGGGGTCACCCGTTGCCAGTACAGTAATCAATGTTTTGGGCACTACGGGGTCGGCCTGGGCTTTACCTGCACAGAAGGCCTCGACCATCGGCGCACAACCCGCCGCCTGAATCACGCCCAGCTTAGGGATTTTGTCGATCATACCCATCTGGAACAGTTCGCTAAAGCCCTTGAATGCTCCCAGCGGGCCGATACCACCGCTCACAGCCTGGATATACCAGTCCGGTGCGACAAAACGCCCTGGCACACCCTCGGACATCTGCAGGCCAAGCTGCTCGGCAATCTCATAGCCGAGGGTTTTCATACTCTCCTTGCCGGGGATACCACGCGCGCCTTTATCCAGGTAGATGCCTTTACGTCGAGCAAATTCCGCTGCTACCTGTTTGGTTTCGTCATAGGTGCCGGAGACTTTCACAACCTCCGCCCCATAGAGCGCAGCTTCGCGCATTTTCTCCGCCGGGACAAGGCTGGTGAGGAACAACCATAACTTGATACCTGCGCGGGCGCAGTAGGCCGCGTAGGCCGCTGCTGCGTTACCTGTAGACGCAAGCACCAGTTCATTGATGCCCGCCTGCCGCAGCGCGGTCACTGCCAATGCTGCCTGTCGATCTTTAAAAGAGCTGGTTGGCCCCTGGCGCTCATCCTTGATGTAGATATGCGGGTGCTGGTAGAGGCGCTCGTACTGGTAGAGGCGAATGAGTGAGGTGAACCCCTCCCCCATCGAGATCTCCGGGTCGGGCTGGCTGATGGGCAGCAGCTCGGCGTAACGCCAGAGGGAATGCCGCCGGTCGGCCAGCACAGCGGGCCACAAACGTGCTGCTGCATCATAATCATAACGCGCATCCACCCAGGCTGAGCCACATGCCGGGCAGCTTACGGCCATGATGTCGGCGGCCATCTGATGCTGGCATTCGAGGCAAATTACGCTGTTAAAGTATGATACTGGCATTAATGTCTACGCTTTCGTTGCATTCTTTCCCGGCGCTCATTCTTTATGGTAGCCCTGATGCGAGGCCGTAAGTGTTGAGAAATCTCTGTCGATGCCATAAAACAAAGGGGAAGGTCTGCGACCCTCCCCTGCTGATGTGATGCAGTCTGTTAACCCTGCACTTTTTCCTTTTTGAACAGCGGCAGGGTAAACCAGAAGGTAGTACCCTTGCCCATTTCGCTTTCTGCGAAAATCTCTCCACCGTGCATGTTCACCAACTGACGGGTGATGGTCAACCCCAGGCCGGTGCCCCCGGCACGGCGGGTCGAAGAACCGTCCACCTGCCGGAACTGGTCAAACACCAGGGGGAGGTCCTGTTCCCTCATGCCGATCCCGGTATCAGTGATTTTCACCACGGCCTGATCTTCATTATGCAGGCCAACTTGTATCAATACACTGCCCTGCTCGGTGAACTTGACCGCATTACTCAGGACGTTCCAGACGATCTGGCGCAGGCGAATGGGGTCTGCATAGACATGGGGTACAGCCTCATCAGCCGTTACATCCAGGGTAACAGGCTTGTTCTTGACCAGGATTTCCGCCGCACGTGCCACTTCGTGCACAAACGGTGCGAGTTCCAACGATTCGCGATCAAGCTGCATCTGCTGGGCTTCGATCTTCGCCAGGTCAAGAATATCGTTGATGATGTACAACAGGTGCTGGCCGCTGCCATGAATAGCCTTCACATCCTCAATCGCGTCTTCCGTCAGTTCACCATCAATGCCATCTAACAGCACTTCAGAGTAGCCAATGATCGAGTTGAGTGGTGTGCGCAGTTCATGGCTCATGTTCGCCAGGAATTCCGACTTCAGGCGGTCTACTTCACGCAGGCGCTCCGAGGTCTGCAACTGGCGCTGGTAAGCACGAGCATTTTCCACCGCGACCGCCACCTGAGCAGCCAGTGTCGTTTTAACATTCACGTCATCATCGGTGAAGTGGTTCACACGATCGGACTGCACGTCCAGCACACCCACCAGCTTACCCCCTACCACCATCGGCACGGCCATCTCAGACCTGGTTTGTGGCAGCAGTGGGTTGGGCAGGAAGTCCGTATCGCGGGAGACGTCGTTGACGATCACGCCCTCGCGGGTACGGGCGCAGCGTGCCACCAGCGAATGGGTGTGCGCCAGTGCGATACTGTGGCCGCGTTCTTTCATCGTTTGTCCGGCCTCGCCCGCGCCCCCGGCCAGCACGAGGGTTTCCTTCTCCTCGTCAAACAGGTAGATATGGGCATGGTAGAGATCAAAGCTGTTTTTCGTCAGTTCGGACACTTCCTGGAGCAGGATATCGAGGTCCAGATTAGTGGCAGTGGCCGCGCTCACCTGGGCCACAGTTTGCAGTTCCGCCGCGCGCTCTTCAATTTCTGCATTGGCGCGCATGATGTCCATCACCGAAGCGGCCTGCTGGCGAATGGCCTCAAAGATACGACGATGCTGCTCGGTAAAAGTCATCGGGCGATCCCAGCTTACGGTGAGTAATGCTGTCCAGCGTCCACCCACATAGAGAGGGATCACCGCGCTGCCGGCTACATTGATCTGGCTGTAAATCTGACGAGTAGTTTCGTCCACCAGTTCACTGACATTGACATCCTCAATCAGGAGTGCCTCATGGGGATTTGCAATCCACAATTTGGCGAAGGGGAAGTCAGGCAGATAGAAGCGTGTTTCCGAAGTCATTAACGGCACATCGCTCCTATTCCAGGATGCTATAGTCTCAATCCAGGTAGGCTGGTTAGACTCGTCGCTTTCCACCAGGTTCAGGGAGATTGTCGATACCCCCTGCTTTTGCAGATAGTCCAGGGGTGCATCAAAGACTTGCTGATAGGTCTGGGCGGCATTGAGCTTATTGGCGATGTCGAACAGGATTTCGCGTTCTTCCTGCTGCCGCTGAAGTTCGGTAATGTCGGTGGAGATACCGCAGAGTGCGTAGACCTCGCCACTGCTGTCATACAGTGGGAACTTGACCGAGATGTATGAGCGTATCTCATCACCCACCGGGATATTCTCTGTCAGCTCCAGTGTTTCGCCGCCGAACCATACCTTGCTATCGATCTCCTGCAGCGCATCGGCCACTTCTGCCGGGAACAGGTCATGGTCAGTCTTCCCACGCATGAAGTCCACGGAAACATTGAACAGCCGCTCGTACTCTTTGTTGATGGTGATGTACTTGCCATCTTTGGCCTTGACATACACGACAGTAGTTGAGTTATCCAGGATCGACTGAAGCTGATGCTGGCTGGCACGAATCTGCTCCTCAGCCAGTTTACGCTCAGTGATGTCCTGGTTCGCGCCATAGGTCCCGATCACTTTACCCTGTTCATTCATACGCACGTTGAAGCGCACAGCGACCCAGCCAAGTGAGCCATCAACACGGTAAATACGATGTTCCAGTGTGCGATTATAATCAGGGTCAGTCGTAACCAGTGCCAGCGCGATTTCTTCGCCCACAAGAGGGGCATCCTCAGGATGCATGAACTTCGATACATACTGTCCTACATGCATACTGTAGCCACCCTCAGCCTCGGCGGTGGTGTTGAAGATGGCGTAAAACTCGTCACCGAAGGTAAAGGTCTGCGATGCTACATCAAATTCCCAGTAACCCAGTTTTGCTGTGTTCACAGCCTGTGAAAGACGCGCCTCGCTGGTGGTCAGCGCTGCTTCAGCCGCCTTACGCTCGGTGATGTCGTAACGGATCGCAACATATTGCTCTGGCTTGCCCTTATCGTCCAACAGGGGCACGATAGTCGTATCCACCCAGTAATAAGTGCCATCCTTGGCCATATTACGGAGTTCACCACGCCAGATCTTGCCATTGGCAATCGTCACCCACAAGTCCCGGATAACCGATTTCTCGTGATAGCCAGAATTGATGATGCGATGATCCTGGCCGATGAGTTCTTCGCGCGAGTATCTGGAAATGGCACAGAACTTATCATTGGTATAAGTGATCCTGCCGCTGACATCGGTGATCGCCACAATGGCAGACTCGTCCAGCGCAAACTTGAAGTCTGACGCTTCCTTGAGTGCTCTTTGCGTTCGCTCAAAGAGCTGGATGGTCTGCACTTTCACGGCGGCCTGGCTGGTGATGGCATTAATCTGCCGCAGTTCTTCTTCTGTAAGTTCGATTACCGTCGCCGACTGGCAAGTGATATACCCGATCCATTCATTGCCCACTGTCAGCGGGAAGGTGGCGAAACCGCGCATTCCCAGGGTGTTAATCAGCACATCGCGCGCCGCCGGGTCGAAGCGATCGTCTGTGGCAGCATCGGCAAAGATGGTTGGCTGGCTGCGGCTGATGGTCTGGATCACCGGGAATGTCGCCACTTCATAACGAGTGCCAATCGGCTCCAGCGGGTCAGCACTGGTGCTTTCCCATACTGCGGAGACTGCCAGATAGTCCGGCTGCTGGTCTACCCAGGGCGTATTGAACAACTGAATATTGGAGCGGTGCATCCCCTTGATAGCGCTGTTCTGAATAATCGCGTCCAGCACGTCCTGGAGAGTGCTCGCCCGGTTGACCGCCTCACTGCCAGCATAGAGTATTTCGGTTTCTGCCAGTGCTTCCTGCGACTGCTGGTAGGAACGCGCATTCTGAATTGCGACTGCAATCTGGTTGGCAAGGATCGTTTTCGCCTGGACTTCAGCCGGACTGAAGGCACGTGCCCGTTTATCCTGAATATCGAGCACACCGATAAGTTCACGTCCTAAAAGGATGGGGACGACCATTTCGGCCTTAGTCTCTGGCAGCAGTTTGTTGGGCAGGAAATCGGTTTCTTTGGTCACGTCATTGATGACGATGACCTCGTGTGTACGGGCAGCCCGCGCAACCAGGCTGTTGACACGGCCAAGAGGAATACGATGTCCTTCGGCCACAAGCTGCTGGCCGATCTCGCCTGCGCCGGCCACCAGCACCAGATTTTCTTTGTCGTTGTCCAGCATGTACACCTGGACATGATAACGATGGAAGCTGTCACGGGTCTGGTTCACCAGCGAGTTTAGCAGCTCGCTCACCTCCAGGTTGGCCGCAATCTGCGTACCGACCTGCACCACGTTTTCGATTTCTACGGCGCGCTTCTGAATGTCACGGTTCAGGCTCATTTGCTCGACAGCGCTGGACAACTGCTCTGCAAGGTTGCGCATCATTTGAATATCGCGTTCCTTGTGCTGGCGGGCCTCGGCAAAGGACGCGCCCAGATTGCCCAGCCAGCGATCACCGATGGTCAGCGGTGCAAAGATGTAGGAGCCTAACCCCAGCGAGCTGATGGTGGTGCGGGAGAGATCATCAAGCTTGGGATCATTTTTAACGTCTTCAGACCAGCCCACTTCGTAGCGATTGATTGAATTGGATATGGGGAAACTGCTCACGGGAATAGAGACACCCACCAGGCTTTTCTGGCCGTCGCTGCGCCATTCGCCCACATAGTGCATATAATCAGCCGTATCGAAGTCGCCATCATCCCATAGAGTCAGGCTAACACTGCTTGCCCCCTGGGGCAGCGCGTACTGAACAACCACATCGACCAGTTCCTGTTCTGTAGTGGCTTCGTTCACCAGGGTACTGACTTTGTAGAGTGTTTCTGCGTCTGCATGGGCCTGCCGCACCAGTTCGTCCGCGCGGATTTTCTCCACCACTGGCGTAGACTGCTGGCCAATCGCAGCGAAAACCCTGCGATTTGTTTCGGTAAAGGCGAAAGGCTGCTGCCAGCTAAAGACGAGCAACGCTACCCAGCGACCTGGCAGATACAGTGGAATAAGAGCGCTGCCGCGGATGTTGGATTGCAGATATAGTCCACGTGTGACCTCATCGTTGATAAGGGTACTGGTTGCCACATCATCAATCAGCAGCGGTTGGTCAGGGCTGGAAAGCCAGAGATCGGCAAAAGGAAGGTCTGGCAGATAGAAGCGTGTGCCCACAGGAGTCACACTACTACCGGGCGGGGCTTCCCAGATAGCCACGACTTCGGCCCATTCCGCGTTTCCAGCCGCATCATTATCCAGGTACAGCAGATTGGCAGAGAAAGCCCCCATCTGAAGGGCATAATCCAAAACACCATCGAGCATTTCCGAGGCATTCTGGGCCAGGTTAAGATTATTGGAAATACCGAGCAGGATTTCGCGTTCTACCTGCTGATAATGCTGCATGGTAATATCACGCGCCAGGCCCAGCACACCATAAATCTGGCCGTTCTCGTCGTACAGCGGGATTTTCTGCGTGTCGAACACCGCTTCGGAGCCATCGGCGAGTGTCACCACATCATACTCATTACGCAGCGACTGGCCATTGAGGGTCTTGATATCGTCATTGCGGAAACCCACAATACCACGTTCTGGGTTGCCGAAAACAAGTTCTTCAGGGAAGCCTAACTCAATATCATCCCTGCCAAGCATGTTTGCCGGGTCCTGGCCGATAGCATTGGCATAGCTTTCGTTCACCATGAGGTAACGGAAATTACGATCTTTGGCGAATACCCAGTCCGGCGTGGCATCAATCACATTACGGAGGAATGCCTGTGAACGCTGGACTTCGGCCTGCTGCTGCCGCTGTTCGGTCATATCGCGCGAGTAGCCTAACAGGCCATAAATATTGCCTTCCGCATCGCGCAGGGGAACCTTACGGGTATCGAGCAGAAGCGCGTTGCCATCCGCCCCATTGACCACATCGTTATTGTTGTGAATCTCCAGCCCGGACAGCACATCGATGTCGTCGTGACGGAAACCTCTCAAGCCCTTTTCAGGATTACCGAATATCTGCTCTGGCAGGTAGCCAGCTTCTTCATCATCCTTACCGATCACATCCTCGGCACGCATTCCTACACCTTCCAGGAAGCTCTTATTGGCAAAGAGCATTCGGAAGTTCTGGTCTTTAGCAAAAATCCAGTCGGGCGACGCATCCAGCACACTGCGGAGGAATGCCTGTGAACGCTGGACTTCGGCCTGCTGCTGCCGCTGTTCAGTCACATCACGGGCGACAAAATGGATCAGTGCGTTTTCCATATCCGGCGAAGCATTCCAGGAAATCCAACGATACATACCATCTTTCGCAAGGTAGCGATTTTCAAAGGAGATCGTGGTTACACCGTCGGCAATTTTGGCGGCCTCGGCATTTGTCAGTTCGACATCCTCAGGGTGTACGAAGTCGATAAACGGTACGGCCATCAGCTCTTCATGGCTATAACCCAGCGTTTTCTCCCAGGCGGGGTTCAGCCGCTTGAAGTATCCATCAAAACCGGCGGAACCGATCATATCCACCGAGCCATCGTAGATACGTTCTACTTCCTGGCGGGCTTTTTCAGCACTTGCAAATGCACGCGCATTCTGCACCGCGACAGCGACCTGCGCCGCCAGTGTCGTCTGGACACGCACATCCTCGTCAGCGAAGTAATTAATTTCGTCCGCCTGCACGTCCAGTACGCCAACCAGTGTATCGCCGACAATCATCGGTACAGCCATTTCGGCCAGGGTCTCTGGCAGCAGCGGATGTGGCAGGAAGTTCGGGTCTTTGGCGACATCATTGGCGATGACACCCTGGCGGCGGCGGGCCGCACTTGCCACGATACTGTTTTCCCGATCCAGCAGAATGCTGCGGCCTTCAGCCTTCATCTTACGTCCGGCCTCACCCGCGCCTGCGGCCAGTATCAGCGTATCCCCTGCTTCATTAAGGAGGTAGATGTGGGCGTGATAGAGGTTAAAGCTGTCGCGTGTCAGGCTGGAGACTTCGGTCAGCAGGGTGTCAAGGTCGAGGATGGTTGCCGCTGCCGCGCCAACCTTCGCCACTGTTTCCAGTTGCCGCGCGAGCTGCTGCATTTCTTCCTGCTGTGTTTTGAAGTTGGTCAGGTCGGTATGTGTACCGACAAGACGGATCACTTTACCATCGGTATCATAGGTGGGTGCAGCGCGTGCGAGTATCCAGCGGTAGCTGCCATCCTTGTGCTGCATCCTGAATTCCATCTCGTAAGTCTGGATGCGGCCCGCAAAATAATCATCCAGGAAGCGCTGGGATGGCCCCAAATCCTGAGGATGCACCAGACGTTCCCAATCATTGAAAGAATCCTGGACTTCATGATCTTCGTAACCAAGCATGGACTTCCAGCGCGGGGAAAAATACACTTTGCCCGTCACCAGATCCCAGTCCCACAGGCCGTCATTGGTACCACGCAGCGCCAGGTCCAGCCGCTCCTGATTCTCCCTTAAAGCAGCTTCATGTGTTTTACGCTCAGTGATATTCTCAAAGGAAATGCCGACAGCATTATTGGGCAGTGGAAAAGCGCGTACATAGAAGATGCTGGGGTGTACACCATCTTGTGAATAAGGCACCTCGCCCAGTTCAACAGCCTGTCCTGTACGAATCACATTGGCGTAGACTTCCGGCACAGGGGTCTCGAACAAGCCAGGAAAAATCTCTGTCATCCGCTTGCCGATAATCCCCTCCGGTTGCACCCCGGTGGCGGCTGCTGAGGCACTGTTGGCGGCCAGCAGGCGTAAGGATTTTGTGTTATTCAAATCATCCAACTGCCAGACATAAAGGCCGATGGGCGTATTTTCCATCACGTCGGCATACAGCTTAATCTGGCTAAAGACACGGGCATTCTGCAACGCGACAGCGAGCTGCGAAGCCAGCACATTCATAATACGCAGGTCATCATCGCTGAAGCGGTTCACGACATTCGCCTGCACATCCAGCACGCCGACGAGAATATCACCCACTACGAGCGGCACGGCCATTTCGGATCTGGTCTCTGGCAGCAGCGGATGGGGCAGAAAGTCATTGTCTTTTTGTACATTGTTCGAGATTACGCCTTCGCGTCCACGCGCTGCACTCGCCACCAGGCTGTTGGGCTGCTCAAGGGAAATCGTACGTCCCTCCGCCACCATCTGTTGACCTGCCGCACCCGACCCCGCTGCCAGCACCAGGTTGTCACTGCCCTCTTCCACCAGATAAATATGCGCATGGTACAGGTCGAAGCTGTCACGGGTGAGGTTAACCAGGTAGGGCAAAAGTTCGTTCAGGTCCAGCACTGCCGCCACACGCCGGGAAACCTCAGTAGCAATTTCCAGGTCGCGGGTACGATGCTGCAATCTTTCTTCCAATGAGCTTAGTGTTGCGCGCACCTGATCGGCGATAATGTCAAAATCGCTGACCACGCTCCCATTAGTAATTTCTGGCGATTTCTTTTTATTTGCCATAAAGCCCTCTTCAAGTCCTCTGGAATTGATGGGATCCAACACCCTTGATACGCGCCAGATGGCAGCGCGTTAAGCTGCGTTAGTCAGGCAGCACTCATGCAGGTCTCATCTTACAACTTCCCCTCATTGTAGACTTCAAGTTAGCTTACGTAGAATTAAGGTTGCGAAACGTGGAAGTTCGAAATCCTAAACGGGCGGGCAGGATTTTCTAACCTGAGGTGGAATCACACACGACGCTGAATTGACAGCGCCGTGTGTTTTGGAGAGGAGATAGCAGGGAATTAATCAGCGGGTGAACGCATAAACGGGGCTAATGTAACACTGCTCCCGTGCGTAAGCCAGCAGGCTCTCACGGAAATCCGGGTGCGAAATATTCACAAGCGCCTGCACCCGTTCCGAAATCGACCTGCCCCACAGATCGGCAATTCCATATTCAGTGGCGATATAATGCACATCATTGCGGCTGGTGGTTACTCCCGCGCCGGGCTTCAGCGTCGGGACGATGCGGCTGATGGTGTCATCTTTGGCCGTGCTGGGCAGCGCGATGACAGACTTACCGTCCTTGCTGCGCGCCGCGCCACGCACAAAGTCAACCTGCCCCCCTACCCCGGAATAAAATTTGGGGCCGATGCTGTCGGCACAGACCTGCCCAGTGAGATCAACTTCCAGCGCAGAATTAATGGAGATCATGCGATTATTCTGGGCGATCACAAAAGGATCGTTGACATATTCTGTCGGGTGCAGCTCGAAGACCGGGTTATCGTGAATGTAATGGTACAGAGCCTGTGTCCCCAGCACGAAACCGGCCACGACTTTGCCGGGATGGAGTGACTTGGCGGCATTGGTGATGATGCCTGCCTCGATCATTTCCATTACGCCATCGGAAAACAACTCGGTATGCACACCCAGATTTTTGTGATTTCGCAGTTGGCGCAGCACCGCATCGGGGATGCCACCAATCCCGGTTTGCAGGGTCGCGCCATCGGGAATCAGTTCGGCAATATGCATGGCGATGCGGTTTTGCACATCCGACGCAGGCGGCGCTGGCACTTCCGGCAGCAGATAATCCACTTCAATCCAGTAATCAATCTGGCTGACATGAATAAAGCTGTCGCCCAGGGTGCGCGGCATGTTAGGGTTCACTTCCGCGATGACCAGCCCTGCAGTCTCGGCAGCGCTCTTGGTCACGCCTACTTCTACCCCATACGAACAATAGCCATGTCGATCTGGCGGGCTGACCTGAATTACAGCGACATCCAGCACCAGACGGCCACGCTTAAACAGCAATGGGATTTCGGACAGGAATACGGGGGTAAAATCGGCCTGGCCGGCATTGACCGCTTTGCGCACGTTGGAGCTGATAAAGACGCTGTTCACACGGATATGATCGGCCATATCCGGGGTGAATGTGTTCCCTGGCCCCAGGTCCAGAAGCTGGACCAGCTCGACCTGGCGCAGTTCCTGATAACGATTGACCAATGCCTGGGTAAAGCGCTGTGGGACAGAGCAGTTGCCTGTCAGAAACACCCGCTGACCAGAGCCTATAAGCCCTGCCGCAGCTTCAGCATCCACCTTTTTCGCCTGCCAGTTCATCATCGCCATCGCGCTCTCCTCTATTCCGCTGTTTCACTGCCCAATATGTATTCAGGGTAACATTTTAGCAGAAGGCGCAATAGTGAAGGGTATCACATTATACCCACGCCAATAAGCATGTCTGATTGTGCTGAGCACCGTATCTGCATCAGGGGTTATGGCTGAACCCATTAGCGCAAAAGCTGGATACAATAAATAGTTCCTGCTGCGCTGAAAATTAAAAGGATACTCTGATGAGAGTTCTAAAAGTCGCTTTTTTCTTTTTTATTGTGCTGGCACTGAGTTTCGAGGGGGTGCCTGACCGCAGTGTAAACGCGCTTCAGGGCAGTATGTGGATTCTGGACTGGAGCGATGAATTCAACAGTGGCCGCCGCCCTGACCCCGAAATATGGAATTATCATGTCGGTAACGGCTGGAATATGGGAGCGAACGGATTTCTGGGGTGGGGCAATAACGAATTAGAATGGTATCGGCCAGGCAATTGTTATGTCCAGGATGGCAGCCTGGTCATCGAGGCCAGTTACAGTGACATGCCAACTCGTATCGATGACCAGGATTGGCATTATCACTCCTGCCGGATTACCACCCATGCGAAACGCTCCATTGCCTATGGCGCTGTTGAAGCAAGCATCAGGATGCCGAATGCCAGCGGCACCTGGTCAGCCTTCTGGATGATGGGTGATGCATGTGATGACACCTTTACGCGCACTTATAAGCCGCCCATCACGCATTACGACATTATGAATACGAACTGGTCGAGCTGTGGTGAGATCGACATTATGGAACATCGCAACTCGGAAACGCTCGTGACCCATAATCTGTTCTGGGATACCCGCACCGGCCTCTTTCCCTGGGCACCTGACAAGAACGCCAACAACCCAACCAGCTATGTGGTTGGCAATGTCGATGAATTTCATGTGTACAGGCTGGAATGGACACCGACTCAGTTGCAGTGGTTAGTGGATGACGCTCTCGTAAAGACTCAGGCGATTACTGCCGATAATATGGAAGAATTCCACAGGCCTTTTCATATTATCCTCAACCTCGCCCTGGGGGGACACTTCACAGGTGGACGCTTGCCCGACCCGGCGGACTTTCCGCTTTTTATGTATGTGGATTATGTTCGGGTATACGGGCTGCAATCACAACCTGATTCAACAAACTGAGCACACTATACCGGGCTAATTCAGTGAGTTCAGCACGACCACTGCCGCGATGATGACCTCGGCCACGATCAGCAGCAGGATCAACAACGGCAGCCAGCCGAGGCGCGGCATCACCCGCACCACACCTGTATAATCGAGCGGCGCGCGGCTGCCCTGCTGGGCCGAGAGCCAGAACTCATGCCGCTGTTCACGCAGCAGCGGCCTGCGGTGGGTACGAAAACGCGCTGGCACCCGGATACTCTGCCCCGGCGCAAGCTGGAAGGCATACTCCGGCAGCAGTAAATCGGCCTCGCCACCCTGCACCTCGCCGCTGATAAAAACCTGTGTCTCGGCCAGGGTATGATTTTGCAAATTCAGATAAGCCGTGTCTTTATCACGTACCAGGCTGGCTTCCAAACGTCCGGTGAGGTTGGCTTCGCGTTTTAAGGCCACCACAAGCGGGAGTTGTATGGCGATATTGGGGGACAACACATCGCTGACCAGCACCAGCAGTTCAGCAGCGGTCTGCTGGAAACCAGGGCGTGTTTGCAGCACGAGATCGACCCCGCGCACCTCCCCCGGCCTGAGCGGTAAGCGTGAGACAGGGGCACACTCCCAGCCGCTGGGCAGCCCGGCCACCAGCACACGCACCTCGGCATTGAAGGCGTTTCCGTTGTGGATTGAGATAGGCACCCGCACCCGCTCCCCTGGCACCACATTGACCGGGTTAATGGTCAACTGCGCGCTGAAATTGCTGTGATAATGATAATCCTTGGGCTGGGTGTATTCGTCAATCAGTGCCTCGATCAGCGGCAGTGCCCCATGAGCAGGGACATAAGGCTGCGTGATCTGGTCTTCATCCTCAGAAGTCAGGGGAAGCTGCCAATTCTGAGTATCTGCCAGTGCTTCGTCCGCGTCATCTTCCAATCGAGGTAATTCTTGCAGGGGCTGCTGCTGGGCAAGCACTTCGGCAGCTTCCGCTAATCTTACCGCAGGCACTTCAGCCAGAGACTCAGTCTTGCGCGCGCGCGTAAGTCGTTGTGTGGTTTTTTCGTCTTCTACCCCAGGATGTTCATGCCCCCGATAGGTGTTCACGTCAGCCTCGCTGGATGCTGCCATTTCCACCTGATCAAACTCTGATTCTGGCAGTCCAGGCGGAGCGGGTGGGAGCGTATGGTTGACTGAGGGTTCGCCTTTTTCCATCACACGCCTGCCACGCTCACTCATGGTTTCCAGCAGGCCGTTAGCGCGCTCGAAAATTTCGTCCGGCAGCGGTGTTCGGGACAGGCGGGCACGCTGGGGTGGTATTTCTGGCAGGTGATCGGGCGAAACTGGCACTTCTGGAAGCACCTCATCCAGCAGGCCGGCCATCAGTTCCGCTTCGAGCGGCTGGTCAATGCCCTGTGCCAAATGTAATTGATGCCCGCCAATCATCACAGCCTGCCCCACTTCCCATTTGACCGGGACACTTGGTGCGGCGCTAAGATCAATATACAGCACATTACTGCTGCTCGTCACCAGCACACGGGCATGGTTCGGCAGCACTTCTTCCCCTTCCAGATAAAGCTGACTGCCGGGGCGACTGCCGATATTGACCCGGTTGCCCATGAGGGGCACGACAGCGGCGGAGCCATCGGGGTAAGTGACTATAATCTGAAGAAACGACTCAGACTGATTCATACTCTGCACCTGTAAACCTGAAGCTTTACCCCTGCTCACCCATAACCACGGGACTTAAAGCCCCGAAAGCCACTGTGTCCACAGGCGTTGTACTTCCAGTATAAGGCCACCTGCCAGGAAAATACGATCAACGATTACCAGAACGATGGCAATAAAGACCGCCAGCAGCAACGAACGCAGCAATCGCGCCAGCAGCGAGGGACGATGCAGCACCACATAAGACCCAAAAACCGACTTCGGTTCGCTGCCGGGGGTGGACACATTAATTTTATAAGACAGATGCGGCACCGCGCTGCGCCCGCTTTTCAGCTGGATAGGTATTTTTCTACTCTCCCCGGCTTCCACTGTGATCTGAGGCGATTCCACACTGAAGCGCAGCACTTCCGGTGCTTCCATATCAATAGCGAAGGTCTCCTGATCGCTGCCATTGTTGGTGATGGTGAGGGTGGTACGCCTGCCAAACAACGGGCGATGGTTAACCTGATTGGGGTTGAGCGCCACACGGAAATCAACATGACGCAGCACCTGTACCTGCACAATCTGTACAGCTTCGGGAATATCGGGATGGTCGGCGCTGAGGCCGAGTGACAGCGGGTAATTGCCGCGCCGCGCACCCTGCGGAACTGTAAGGGTCATCTCGAAAACAGCGGTTTCACCAGGGTGGATGAGCTTGGGTTTGGCGGCGACAACCCAGCTTGCATCAATGCCCGGCCCCGGTGAAACACGCAGGCTGTAGATGGCAGGATGGCTGATATTCTCCGGCGTGACATAAACCGCGACCAGCTCCGCACGGCTTACCCGCACGGGGAGCACCTCCGGCGCAGCGCGGACACTGATACGCGGGTGTTTGATCTGCGCCTGAAGCTGGCTGACCACCTGATCCAGATCAAGATCGCTGGGGGCCGCCTGCGTGAGGTTATAACTGTGGGGGGATGCGGATGCGCTGGCCAGCCAGGAGGGAGAGGCAGCATAGACAGGAGGCGGGCTGGCCGGGGTTGGTGATGATGCAGGTGGGATCACTCCGGCAGCGCTGCCGAAATTGACTTCCAGCAGTTGCATACTGCACCCTCCCATCGTCAACCACTGCTCAGTCTTATAATCGACGGGCTGATTGGGCAGCAGTTTAGTGCCCTCCAGGTCAGTGCCGTTTTTGCTGCCCAGGTCTGTCACCCGCAGGCTGGTCTCTGTCGCGGCATCAAGCTGCACATGGCGCGAGGAAATCCAGGCGTAATCGAGCACAAGGTCGGCGTTTTTGGCCCGGCCCACAATGATGGGAGTATGGCTGAAGTGTTTTTCGTGCTCGCTGCCGTCCGGGTCGAGAATGAGCAGCTTGAAGCCGTAAGGCTCGGCTGCCGGAGCTTTATGGGGCGCAGGCGTGAACAGTTCGGCCTCATCCAGCGTGGGCGGGCGGGTCGTGATTTCATCGACCACCTGGCCAACATCCCGATCTCCGATACGCTCACCGACTCCTGTCACCGTGCTGAGGTAAACATCGCCAAGCGCCTGACGAAACTCAAATACCGACTGGTAGCGATCCTGCGGCAGCTTTTCCAGCGCCCGCAAGATCACCCGTTCAATATCCGGCGGCACATCGGAGAGGGTCCTGGAAGGCAGGGGTACTGCCTCATAGCGGTGCTTCTGTGCCAGTTCGTGGATTTGCCCCTCGAAAGGCAACCGACCCACCACAAGCTGGTACAGGATAATACCGAGCGAGTAAATATCGGAGCGATGATCGGGCGCGGCCACCCGTTTCTGTTCGGCATCCATCACCAGCCCGAAATGCTCCGGTGACATATATGCTGGTGTGCCACCCCACTTGGAAAGCTGCTCGTCCGGGCGGGTAAACTGGGCGATACCGAAATCCGTCAGGATAAAACGCGGCGGATCGATGCGCGAAACTGGCTCCATCAGGATATTGGCTGGTTTCAGGTCGAGATGCAGAATGCCCTGCTGGTGCACGTAATCCAGCGCCAGTGCCACCTGATCAATGATGGAAAGAATCAGCGGGTAGCTGAGCAAGCGCTTATCCAGCTTCCTGAGCAGGCTGTGCAGCGACCCCCCCCAGACAATATCCATCATAATGAAGCGTGGTCTGTGGCCGCTGTCATTGGTGGGGGCATTGTCAAACAGGAAGGTATCGCGGATTTTAACAATATTGGGGTGGGTCATGCGCTGCATGATGGCGATTTCGCGCTCGACATCTTCCGCGCTGCGTTGATCCCGGATGTCGATAAACTTGGCTGCGACGTACTGATTCCTGAGTTCGGGGTGCAGATAACGGGCGAGATAGACCGCACCAAAGCCCCCTGCCCCCAACTCTTTGATAAAATGATAGTTACGAATGACCTTACCGATCAGGGGGTCGTGCTGTTGGCTCAGTCCCAACATACCTTACCGCCCCCATGCCCGGCGCAGCCTGCGCTGCCATTCATAACGGGCCATACCCATCACAAAGGCGAGCATGGCCAGGTTTCCGACCCCATCCAGCAGGTTCTGTACGGCTTCGGCCTGTTGGGTACGCAGGTTAGCGAACACGTCGGGCAGCAGGCTGCTGGCGCGTACATCCTCCCGCGAGATATCCGGGCGCTCGTCCAGAGCAGGCGGCGGGGGTGAATAGCCAGGAAACTCGCGCAGCAGGGTGACAGGCTGGCCGGGGCAGGTGATGCCGTTGGTCAACCGCGCCCGCACTACCCATGTAAAGCTGACACCATCGCCCAATGTGCGACCACTGACATCCAGCGACAGCGAGGTAACACCGCCACCTGTGCTGCCACTCACCTGCCGCCGATTATCATTATTGGTCACAGTCACGGTATAACTGCTTACTCCACCTGTGCCGGGCGGGTCCCAGAAGAACGTTACCGGGCCATTGGGCAGGCCATCCAGCGGCGAAGTGGGCACAAAGCCTGCACAGCTCAGAACAGGCAAGGGCACTGTCGGTGTGATGATAATGGGTGGGGGATTAATGATGATCGGCGGCGGGATAATGATCTGCGGTACGATCACCGTTACCACCACCGGTGTCACAGTAGCCTCACGCGTAGGAATCAGTGTGGAAGTGGGCACAACGGTATCTGTGGGGATATCCGTCACTGTCGGTGATGGCTCAGCGGTTTCGGTTGGTGTCTGAGGTGTAAGAGTGGCCGTCGCAGTAGCGGTTGCAGTGGCGGTGGCGGTCGGCGTGGGTGTCGGGGCAATTAAAAGCTGCGGCACACCTGCGGCCACGCTCACCCCTGCCGCCAGCAGGAACAAAAGCAGTAACAGCAGCAGCTCGTAACGCGGACGTACTTTGACCAGCACTTCTGCCAGCGTGTTCAAGCCCTGATTGGTGACCGCGACCACCGTGAGCGGGAAGGTGCCGCCCGTCCAGTAAGGGCGCAGCTTCTCGACCTGTAGTTCGGCATTCAGCGTCTGGCCGGGTTCGAGGCTGCTTTCTCCCGGCTCCAGATGGATACGCAGGCCATCAGTGCTGGTGTCGCTGCGCAGGTACACCGTTTGCGGTGTGCTGCCCTGGTAACTGAGCATGACGGTGGTACTCTGTCCAGGGCGCATCGTCTGCCGGTCGAGCGTCATGGTCAGCCGGGTTCCGGCCAGTGGCAGCCCTTGTTCTGCCGCGGCCACCTGCGGCACGTCGATCTCAAAGCGAATATTGGCAACTTCCACCCTCTCGCCGGGCCGCCAGAGTTGGCGCACCTCTGGCAGCAGGCGGCGGCCTTGCAGCAGTGTCCCGTTGCTGCTGCCCAGGTCGGTAATGTACAGACGACCCTCCTGGACTTCGATGGTAAAATGCTGCCGCGAGAGAAATGGCGAGTCGATACGCAGGTCGGCCTGGCTGGACGAACCAACTACCACACGACTGCTGGGCAGGCGCAGTGAAACCGGGCTGTCACCATCGATACGATATTGTAGGGTCACATCAGAGGCATTCATAAGCTGCCACTCTTCCGCAAGGTGTGAATATACAACTCATTATAAACTTTGTTGAGCGCCAGAACCCCCGCATTTTGGAGGTGAAACAGGCGTTTAGCCGTTTTTTGACATACGCGACAAACTACGCCTAAACTCTGGCAGCGTAAATGTTTAGATGCCGTTTGAGGCAGAATATCTACAAGCCCGGCACAAACCACAAGTGAAAGGCATACCCTGATGACCCCCACTCTGATCGGACGCTGGCAGACACGCCTGTTTATCCTGGGCACCGCCGGGCTGGCGATCAGCCTGCTGTTTGGCCTGCTGACCGGGGACATAACTCCCCCACTGCTGGTGCTGGGTGTGGTGGCTGCGCTCGGCTTCATCTGGGATGCAGTTTACCATTTTTTGCAGGGCTTTCGCTGGGATCAGGACTGGCCGCCGCTGTTCATGCTGCTGGCAGGCATCTGGGAAGCGGCAGCGGCCGGGGTGTTTATCCGGCTGATTCCGGGATTTCCACTGCCCACAGTAGAGCAGTTCACCCTGCATTACACACTGGTCTGGCTTGCCAGTTACGCCCTGCACTTCGGCGGGCTGAGGGTCTTATTTCCGCGCTGGCGCTTCCGTGGTGGGCGGTTAGTCTGAACACCACTGACCACAACCAGACAGCAGCGGCTACCTCCTGATCTCCTCCTTCCCCATGTCAGACTTTTGTACAGGCCGCTTTCCGCCCCTTGATGGACGTATTTGCAGTACAGATACGCCATACTGATGGTGATATGTCCGGTTACACGATTTGGGAAGGAGGCCAGCATGGATAATACAACCGCAGCCATCATCGAAGAAACGTTTTACCAGGAATTCCGGCGCAGCCGCTGGGCTCGTTTCCTGGGTTGGTTCACGTCGCGCAATTATGATCTGTGCGCCTTCGACCAGTATATTAAGGATCAGCACATCACTGGACGGCATGATGTGGGTGTGCAGACCCTGCACATTAACCAGATTACCGGCAGCGTGGGGCGCACAGAAGATTTTGATAGCGCCTTCAGGCCGCGCCGTCCTTATGTCCATGACCGCTGGATAAGCATCAAACGTGCCAGTGAAGAAGGTGTGATTATGCCCCCCGTGACTCTCTACAAAGTAGGCGAGTCCTATTTTGTGGTGGATGGACATCACCGGCTGTCTGTGGCACGCGCAGACCGTCAGGATTATGTCGATGCCTACGTAACCGAATTTCATGTCGCCCGCAGTTTCGCTTAGGGGAGGTGCGCTTTACCTCCCCACTGCCTCCCTGCCCCGCCAACTTACCCCATCCTGCACAACACATTTAATATTTGTAAGAAACATGTAACTTGCCCATAAAGAAACTCCAATGCTATATTGTGAAGAATTGCTGTAAACCAAACCTTAAGGGTATTAAGTTGCAGCTTTTCTACATTTTGATACTATGTATCAAACAACATCGCACACCCAATTTATATCTCTGACAAGGAGTCAACATGAAAAAAATTACCCTGCTGCTCGTCCTGATTTTAGTCCTGGCGATTACTGCTCCGGTGCTGGCACATGAACGCCGCACTACTGATGACGGCCTGCAACTGATTTTTGGCTGGTGGTCAGAACCTGCAATTTCCGGTGAGCCGAACGGGCCAGAAATTTACATCTCAATGGCCGCTGAAGAAGGCGAGCATGAGGAAGAAGAGGAACACGAAGAGGGCGACAGTCATGGGGATGCAAGCTCGATGGTGACCGATGCTGAGCTTCAGGTGGAAGTGAGCTTTGGCGACCAGTCCATTACGCTTGACCTGCGTCCGGCATGGAATGATCCCGGTCATTATGTCGCTGACATGATGCCTATGCTGCCCGGTGATTATACTTTCCGCGTGTTTGGCACAGCGGGCGGCGTGGAGATTGACGAAGTATTTTCCTCTGCCGATGGTCAGTTCAGCAGTGTCGAGCCAGCTTCGGATGTACAGTTCCCGATTGCACCACCCAGCAATCTGGAGCTGATGCTGATGATTGAGTCGCTTCAGGCACAGATTGACGAACTGCGCGCAGCGCTGGCCGAATAATTTGCTCTACAGGGTGGCTCATGAGTCACCCTGTTTCTCCCCTGTTTAACAGTTCCCGCCTAGCTATGGGATAGCCGCGCAGTCACCAGCGGCCTTTACTGCGCTGCTCCCTCGCATGTGGAGCAAAAAGGGCACAGCACGGCTGTACCCTTCCATGTTCTGGGTTCTTGCAGCGCTTAGCTGGTATATTCTCCGCTGCTGTACACATAAATGGCCGCGCCAGCAGGGTTGGGTGTACTGAAATCCCACACATCCGCCGCCCACTCATACAGCCAGTGTGCATCTGTAATGCTGGCGTTGACACACCCATGACTGGCGCGGTAGCCAAAACCATCATGCCAGTAGGTACCGTGCAGGGCGATGTCACCATCAAAATACATCGTCCAGGGCACCTCCTGAAGGTAATAAAAATCCGGCTGCTGGTACGCCCCACTCATTGAGGTACGTGGGTAGCGCAGATAAACCTGAAACAGGCCTTCGTTGGTCGGCCAGGCTTTTAGGCCAGAGGAGATCAGGGTCGAGAACACAGGTGTTTCGTCCTCATAGGCCACCAGCACCTGCTCGTACAGATCTATGGCAATCCATTTCTCGGTTTCCACGTCTGCCGGACGCTCAATCGGGGTGATTTTCGCTACGTTAAACTGGTGGACCCACTGGTCTTCGCCAATCTGATACCAGCGAAAGCCATCAATCTCGACGTAGGTATAAAGAGTCACACGGGTATAACGATACATGAAGGGATTATTGGGGGACTCATCCGCGCCGGGGGTGGCCGAGGCGCGCAGGTGGCGCAGCGTCCAAGCCATCGGGTATGGCAGCCCGTCCTCCGGGAGCTGTACCCCGGCAAAACGCGAAATCAGCACATCACTGCTGAGGTCATTAGTGCGCACCCACTGGTTTTCATCAATCTGAGACCATTCACCCTGCGTATTCTTGACTGTCACATAGCTAAAGCCGCCTGTGGTCGTCACCAGACTGCCACCAGGGGCGTTAAAGACCTGCAGGCCGCCCGGCACTTTGCGGTACAGGCGATCATAAAGCAGCCCTTCATCCACTACCAGCGGACGCACATCGGGTTGGGGATAGGCCGCCAGGGCCTCAGCCGTCAGTCCGGGTTTTCCGGTGGGACAGTTCACCCCCAGCACACATCCTTCCTGTGCCAGCAAAGGCGGTGCAGCAGCCAGGGCAAGCAGTAGTACCAACAAAATTATACGCAGTCTGGTCATTGTATCTTTTCCATTTGAGGCTTATTTATCAGTACAGGACTTATTATGAACCAAAACCCCTGCCCTGCTCCAGTATGTTTACCCTACGGTCAGCCCACGTTCAAGGGTTGAGCGGGATGACAGGTTATGCTACCCTCGCAATGGAAAAGTGTTCACCTGAAGGCAGGTACACCATGATGATTTGCAGAATATGTGGTGAGTACATGGAATATACGGGTAAAGGCATTGATACCGAACAGCGCCTTTACGAAATGTATCTGTGTATTGAGTGCGGGCACGAAGAAGCTGTAGCGGAGGAGAATGCCGAGCCGCGTCCTTCTTACCCGGCCTGGGATCCACCGGATGGCACTCGCAGCGGCGGCCATCGCTGAGGCAGCGCCCACCGTCGCGCTTTATGCACCCCAGACGCGCGGCATCCATAATGGCTCTGCACCCATCCGCGCGAAGAGCAGCCCGCGTACCATAGCTGTCCGCGTTCTGGCATATTCAGGTTCATCCCACAAATTGTGCTGGCGTTTCGGGTCAAATTCCAGGTTATAGAGGGTATAATAATCCTTAGCAGGGTGTACCCGGATTTCATACTGGCCATCGGAATAGGCTTTGATGTACATCTGCGTGGATTTGTTAGGCAGTTTCACAGTTTCCAGTGTGAGTGGCTCTTCTTTAGCAATCTCCGCCCACAGCATTTCTTCCAGCAGTGCAGCCTTCAGGTCGCGGTCCGACCACAGGTTATTGACCTCGCCGGGATCGGCCAGCAGATCGAAGATTTCGCCGTAATCCTGATTGTAGTAGATCGTGATCTTATAGCGCTCACCGACATAAGTCCTGACATGAATTGTCGTGGGCTGGTGACGGTTTTCGACGATGACATGATCACGCGCGCGCGCCGTCTGACCCTGCCAGACCGCTGATTGATCGACACCGGTCATGCCCGCAATCGCATTCAGCCCGCAGACACTCAGAAAGCTCTGCGGCAAATCCACTAGGGTTTGCAGCGCATCGGAGGTCTGTCCTACCGGAACGACACCGGGCTGCGACACGATGAACGGCACACGAATCTGGTCTTCATAATGAAATGGCCCTTTAGCAATTAACCCGTGCTGGCCATAAAAATGGCCGTGATCGCTGGTGAATACGATCAGGGTATTTTCGCGCAGCCCCAGCGCTTCCACCCGATCTATAATCTGGCCGATGTAATGATCCATACAGCTTATCATGCCGTAATAGACGGCGATGTCTTTTGCCAGTGCCTCGCGCTCACGCAGATGCGAGTGGAAGCCGTGTGTCGCGTGACCTCCCTCTTCCTGCCATGCGGAGAAATCCGGCGCGATTTCCTGGGTCATCTGGAAATGAATGGGGTTGCGGGCGTGTTCACCGGGTATGATCTGCGGCGCTGTGATCTGGGCCGGGTCGTACATCGTGTCCCAGGGTTTGGGCACAAGATAGGATGGATGTGGGTCGAAGAAGCTGGCCCACAGGAAAAACGGTTCTTTCTGTTCGTTATACTGGTTAAGCAGCGCGCAGGAACGCTCTGCAATCCAGGTGTTATAGTGAAATTCCTCTGGCAGCGACCATGTGTACAATTGTGATTCACGTGTCCCTGTAGGCTGGCTAAAATGTTCCCGCCAGTTGGTCAGCCCCTTTTCCTCCATCCAGAGCGCGTAATGCTGGCCCACATGGGCTTCGTCGGTATGATTACGTGCAAGCTCCACATGCTCGAAACCATAAAATGGCCCCTCGAACCGCGCCCAGAAATCGAGGTCCTGCATCATCGGGTATGACTCCAGGGAAGGATACTGCTCGCTGCCACGCAGGGGTTGGAAGTGGGCTTTACCCACCAGCGCCGTACGGTAGCCTGCTTTGCCGAAGGCCTCGCCCACCGTAGCCTCGAATTCCGGCAGCTTAGTACCCAGACTATATGCCCCGTGCTGGCTGGGATATTTGCCTGTAATCATCGAGGCACGGGTGGGGGTGCAGGTGGGATTGGGGCAGTAGGCGCGCTGGTAAATCGTGCCGGAATGTGCCAGTCGATCAAGATTGGGCGTAGAGATTTCCGGGTTGAGAAATGTGCTGTAATGCTGCTGGTCGCTGGTGATAAGCAGGATGTTGGGTCGAGACATGGCATCGTCTTCTATGGCCTAAAAGCAATACCGCTAATAATACCCAATCCAGCGAAAAAGTGGCGCGTAATAAGTCGATTGCAAAATGTGACTATATTCTTACGCTCCCAGGGCTTAAGTTCGCTTATAGTGTAGGCAGCAGAATCGTACTCATCAGTTATCGGAGGTGTTGTGAAAATCTGGCATCACATGGTCTTTATGCTGGTACTCTTATTAGCCGGTGGGATAGTTGCTGCACCGCTGCAAGCCCAGAGCGGTAAACCCGGCAGCTTTAATCTCATCAGCCCGGCAGGCGGGTCAACAATCAACATCTCTGTACCAGGCTTTAGCTGGCAGGCGGCCAGTGGAGCCAACCGTTACCAGTTACAGATCAGAAACAGCAACGGGAAAATCGTCAAAAACAAGCGTTATAACCCCACGCAAGCCAATTGCAGCGGTGGCGGGACATGTTCAGTCAGTTCACCTTACAGCTTCGGCAGCGGGAATTACACATGGCGGGTGGTGGCGCGCAACGGCAAGGGCGCGACCAACACGGAATACATCGCGCTGACGGTGCAGCTTCCACGTGCCGAGGAAATCCTGCGGCTGGTGAACCAGAAACGCTGTGCTGCCGGACGGGTGCCGCTGACACTCAACACCAACCTGAACAATGCCGCGCAGACCCACAGTAACCGCATGGCACAGCTCAACTTTTTCTCGCACAATGACCCACAAAACGGCTCGACACCGTTTACACGGATTGCAGCGGCGGGGTATCCGGGGGGGTATGTAGGCGAAAATATTGCTGCTGGCTATGGCACTGCGCAGGCAGCCTTTACCGCCTGGTGGAAATCCAGTGGACACAAACGTAATATTATGGATCGCTCCTACCGGCACATGGGGCTGGGTTATGCTTATGATGCTGGCAGCACCTACGGTCATTACTGGACACAGACCTTCGGCACACACTCCGGCGCGACGGGCGGCGTGTGCCCATAGCAGCAATCCGGTGTCAGGATTTAGAGGTTAGATTAGCAGGGCGGCGCGGTGCGGCGCCCTTACGCTTTACGGCACATCCACCACGAAGCTGTCCACCGCGCTCCAACTGCTCCATGACCCATTCGGGCGCTGCGCGCGCACGCGCCAGTAATACACGCCGTTGGACAGTTCGGACAAGGTGACTTCCGGTGTGGTCAGCGTGGCGTTGTGATAAGCTGGACTGCTGAAGTCGTCATCATCGTCAATCTCGATTTCGTAGCCGACAGCCCACGTGACGAGGCTCCATGTCAGCGTGGGCGTGGCGGTGGTGTAGACGTTGCGTTGCGGCGCGACTTCGGGAATATACCCGGTCAGCGCCTGCCAATCGGTGAGGAAGACCTGAGTATGCGTACTCCCCTCAGTCAGCACGCTGGCATCAGAGTAGAAAGCCGCAAAACGCCCGCTTGAGGAAATCTTTACACTCTCACGAATGTTCCCTGGCTGCCCGCTGGTATTCCGGGATACCAGTATCAAACTCGAAGTGAAACGGTCGTAAATGTATGCTGCGACCAAACTTCCAGAAGGTGACCGCCTCTGACCTGCAAAGCCTATATAACGCCCATCATCAGATACATCGGTATTCCAGTGGTATTCTGCGATCCCCACAAGTTCTTCTTCGGGACTTCCCATAAGACAGGTCAGATGGTCAGTAACACGGTCGTAGATATATATCTCGACAGTACAATCCTCTTCTACATCCAGTCGGTTACTGGCATGGGAACTAAAGACCATATAACGGCCATCACCGGAAAGCGCAGGTGCAAAAGCAGAGCCATGATTCCACCATTCTTCCTCACTGGGCTGGTTGACGGTAATCCGGGTGAAGGTTTCTGTTTCAGGCTCATAGAGGAAGATGTCATAGAGATTGTTGCTATCTCCTAGGACAAGTTCGTTGGCATTGGAGCTGAAAGCAATGTAATTGCCATCGGCTGAAATAGCAGGCAGATAGTAAATATCCCATCTGTCAGGCCTGTGAGGAACATCCGGGGTAATTCGTTTTGTAGTGCCCTGGATGCGGTCATACAGGTATATATCCATCTCGTTGTTCGTATCCTCTGGTACTTTTGCCTCCAACGACGGATAAACAACATAGCGGCCATCACCGGACATATCCGGTAACAGAGGCCAAAGCCCGATATAAGTAAATTCCTGTTCCTCTAAATCCAGTAAAAACAATCCTCCTATATCATTGTTATCCGATGGCTGGTAGGCTGGATCAAAATTGGTAGATGAGGATAACATCAGCAGATAACGGCCGTCTTCCGAGAAGTTAAGGGGACCTGAATCACCATTTCCCTGCTCCCCATCGGCGGTAATACTGACCCGCCTGATCTGGCAGTTCAAGCGGTTATATACAAAAACATCATCCACGCCGTTCGTATCACTGGGGACAAGATCGGTTGCGGAAGAGCGAAAAGCGATGTAGTGCTCATTTCCTGAAATGACCGGATAGCTAGAGCCATCATTCCCCGGCGAGCCATCCGGCGCGCGCGAGATCATCGCCATCATGGGTTCGGCATCGCAATCACCGGGCTGTGCGGCCAATGGAGCTATGCCCAATAAAAGCAGCCCGCAGGCCGCGCTCAGTGTCAGCAGTCGTTGCAGCATCAGTCTTTCACTTCCGTTTCAAGCCAATACGTCCCACATTATAAATGGTATTACGGGTGAAAAGACCAAAGATTTACGGAATTAGGAATTGTTAAACAAAAAGGCGCAGCCGTGTGCGCCTTTATCGTCGTAGCTGGGACAGCCTTACCCCTGCAAGAGGGACTGGCCGCCGTCAATCCAGAGTTCGGTGCCGGTAATGTGGCTGGAGGCATCCGACGCGAGAAACAGTACGAGTTCCGCTACCTGCTCCGCTTTACCCGGTTTACCATCGGTCAGCGGGATTTCACCTTTGGGGAATTCGACAGGCTCTTTTTCGCGTTCCACGTTGCGCTGCTCGGTGTTGTCGTCAATCTCGCTTTCAATCGCGCCGGGGCAGATCACATTGACGCGAATCCGGTGTTTCGCCAGTTCCAGCGCGGTCATCTTGGTGAAAGCGACCTGCGCGGCTTTGGTGCAGGAATAAGCTGTCGCCCCGGTGTTGCTGAAAATGCGCGTGCCATTGACCGACGAGGTGACAATGACGGAACCACCACGTTTTTTCAAGTGGGGTACAGCATACTTGACAGTATAGAACGTGCCGTTGAGATTCACATCAATGGTCTTCTGCCATTCTTCAGGGGTCAGGTCTTCCAGCGGTGCCCACACCCCGTTAATGCCCGCATTGGCGAAAACGACATCCAGGCGACCAAACTGCTCGACAGTATCGCTGATGGCTGTTTCCATTTCCTGCGGGTTGGAAATATCGGCAACCACACAGGCCGCTTTTCCGCCCTCTTTTTGAATATCGTCTACGACCTCTTGCAGTTCATCCTCAGTGCGCCCCAGAATCACAACTCTTGCACCCCGCTGGGCGAATAATCTGGCGGTCGCCTCGCCAATGCCCGAACCACCGCCCGTAATGAGCGCGACTTTTCCATCCAACTGCATCTGCACTGCCTCCCTTAATTTTCTTCTGTGGCTTCCTGAGTGACTTCCAGTGCAGGACGCAGCGAGTTCACAATCGGGTCGAATAACAGCAGATTGCCATACCCCGCGATCAGCAAGGGCTGCCCCTCTACTTCGGTCACCAGGACGATCTGTTCTCTGCCTTCGTCTGTGTAGTAGAGCATACGCACGGCATTATAACCCTGTGCCAGTTCATAATTGCCGTCCTGACGGATTTCACCACCGCCCTGCTCAATCTCCTGGCGACGTGCCGCTGCACGCTCTTCCACTGTGCCCGTTTCGGTCACAGGCACAAAGTCGATCTTCGTCTGGTCGGGGTCAATCCCTCCCTGCCCCAGATCTTCCGGCTCAAATGAAGTCAGGATTACAGGGTTACCTGTGTCACCCTGTACATACCAATCACTTGGGTAATCAAAGCTGAAGTTCATTCCATCTCCTGTAAAGGTGTCGATATTTCCACTAATCTGACTACTGGTATCTACCATCACATTCGGTTGTGATGCGCCCAGCGAAGTATCTTCCAGGGCGGACTGGTCTGCATCGGCGATGGCAGGACCCGTGTTCTCCAGTTCATCCACTTCAACAGCCGCGCCTGTGGGGGTGATCTGGGGATCGGTTGGCCCGCAGGCAGCCAGCAGCACCAGCACTAAGGCCAGTAACAAGCGACTCATCATGACATACTCCTTTGGTATCCTTCTCAGAATAAACACAGAGTCCTGTGTTGCCATGAGCCAGGTGGCAGGTTTTATAGCGCCGAAAAGACCCAGATTGTGCTTTTTCCTGCTCCTCGACCAATGTACAGGCCCCGGTATTGCGTTGCTGGTGATATAATTGTTGCAAAGCCATCCTGAGAGTGTTCTTATGACTATGCGCAATCGTCTGGAAAACGATACTGACAAACTCCGACAACGCAACCGTGATCTTTCAATTCTTAACACCATTGCGGGAGCCTTGAATCATGAGGTAGACCTCACCCGTGCCCTCAACACGGCGCTGGTGCATGTGGCCGAGCTTCTGGGGCTGCAAACAGGCTGGGTCTTTTTGCTGGACGACGATGGCAAGCCTTACCTAGCCGCTGCGCAGAATCTCCCCCCTGCCCTGGCCGACCATCCCCGACGGATGGGCGGCACCTGCACCTGCCTGATTGATTACGAGGATGGCGACCTGAGCGACCCGGCCAATATCACATGCAGCCGCCTGGAAAATCTGGTGGTAGGGACACTTGGCCTACGCTTCCACGCCAGCATCCCGCTTGATGCGTATGGTAAACCTCTGGGAGTATTGAATGTCGCCAGTACAGAATGGGATGCCATCTGTGAAGAAGACCTGGGCTTGCTTTATACCGTTGGTGACCTGGTGAGCATCGCGGTAGAACGGGCACGCCTGTTCAATAAAAGCGTGGAACTGGGCATGGTGAAGGAGCGCAATCGCCTGGCGCGTGAGATTCATGATACCCTGGCACAGGGCTTCAGCGCGATTGCATTACAGTTAGAGATGGCCGATGCGTTACTAGAGGCCGAAGCCAGCCCCAGACGGGCGCGCGAGGCGGTACAGCAGGCACTGTTGAGTGCCCGTATGAACCTGGAAGAAGCACGCCGTTCGGTGCTTGATCTGCGTGCCGCACCGCTGGAAGGCCGCACCCTGGGCACAGCGCTGGCGAAGCTGGCGCAGGAAAATGAACGCAAGGGGAAGCTTGCTATCCTGTTTGAGGAAGTTGGCGGTGGTCATCCCCTGCCCGCCCGTGTTGAGATTGGCCTGTACCGGATAGCGCAGGAAGCACTCACCAATATTAAGCGTCATGCCAAAGCTCATGAAGTGGATATTCAGCTTACGATCACACCAGAACAGGTGGAAATGATGGTCAGTGATGATGGCTGTGGCTTTGACCCTGAGCATATCCCCGAAGGACATTATGGCCTGATCGGCATCAATGAACGGGCGCGGTTGCTGGGCGGCCAGGTTGAAATTTGCAGCTATCCTGGTGAGGGCACTGAAGTGCGTGTCTTTGTGCCGCTGGAGAATTAAGTATGAGCGAACTGATCCGTATCCTCGTCGCAGATGACCATCCTATCGTCCGTGAAGGGATGGTAGCTATCCTGGGAACACAGGCTGATTTCAGCGTGATCGGTGAAGCAGGAACCGGCATAGAAGCTGTCGAGCGTGTTAGCGCACTTCAGCCGGATGTGCTGCTGCTCGATTTAGAAATGCCAGAAATCGACGGTGTTGAGGTGCTGCGCCAGCTACAGGCCAAAGATATCGCCACGCGGGTGGTGGTCTTTACGGCCTTTGATACGGATGACCGTATCCTGCAGGCGGTGCAGGCCGGGGCGCAGGGATATCTGCTTAAGGGCGCGCCACGCGAGGAACTGTTTAATGCGGTGCGCGTGGTCCATTCTGGAGGATCACTGCTGCAACCTGTAGTCGCTTCCAAGCTGCTGCGCCGTATGAGCCGGGAACGTGACGATACTCATGAACTGACGGCGCGTGAGCTGGATGTGCTGCGGCTGCTGGCGCAGGGCCAGCAGAACAAAGAGATTGCGGCTGATCTGGTCATCAGTGAGCGCACAGTGAAGTTTCATGTCAGCTCAATTCTGAGTAAGCTTGGCGCAGGCAACCGCACCGAAGCGGTTAAGCTGGCCGCACAGCAGGGTCTGATCGCGCTATAAAGCCAGCGGTTGAGTGTAATAAAACAGGGCACATCGTCACGACGTGCCCCTGACTGCCTCATTTACTCTTACTCTATGCTGTTAAAGATGGCCATTCGTGGCTAATGCTGTATCCGCCAGCGGGTTTAGCTGCACCGCCTGCCACGCCTCTATCTTCCGTTGTAAATAGACGGAGAAATAGCCGTTATAATGTTCCTGCAAATCCGGGCGCTGCCAGTCATCCCCGGTAACATGCCCGCGACAATTGGGCGCGCCACAGGAACAGTCAAAATTTTCATAATCGCTGCTCTCGGTCATGGCATAATCGTAGCAAACCTCTTCATCAGCAGCGATGTCACGCAGTGCCACCACGCTCACTGTACCACGAATACCTCCGTTAGGGTCGCAGCAGTGGTTAATATAGTCCCCCGGCCCATTGCGATCCGACACTAGATAGAGATCGTCCTCAATCTGAACAATTTTGATATTTTCGACCTCTAGTTCCTGCAGATCATGGGTATGCACTACTGTGCCACCCCACACCACCAGCAGTTCACCCGTTTTGATCGGTGTATGTGCGAACAGGCCATAACCTCCTTTGCGTTTGACCAGCCGCACCTCTAACTTAGGAGACATATAAGAAGATGGGAGCAAGTGTAAGTTTCCCATTTTGGGTTGTGTGTAACCCCTACCATTTGGCAGAATAGAAAGAACGATAGGGCGATATGATATAACGATTATCACGCTTTACAAGTGGTCGAAGGGTGTGATTTTTCTACCTCCCCAGGCCCCTGCCAAATCACTTTCGTTACGAATGGCCAGGGCCTGGACTTTGGTACAGGCGCATAATTCCGCCTTTAGGCCGAGCCTCGGTATGGCCTTACGCCGGATGTGCCAGAAGCCCATTTATGCCATAGTAAAAGCATCGAAGACACACCCATATACAACCTCAACGAAAGGGGGTCAGCATCATGTTTTATGGCTACGAAAAAATTCAGGAACAACGCTTCAAAGAAGTGCAGGCTGAACTTAAACAGAATCGCTTGGCGCAGACATTGAAGGCCGATCAGCGTAAAAACCGCCCACAGCGCAGCTACTCACTACTGCTGGCAACACTGACCCGCTTCGTCGCCTTCTAAGCACATGAGGGGATAACAGGATGGATCACACACCTGGACAGACTACCCCGGCAGATCAACCGGAGCAGGAACAGGGTGCTTATGATCGGGTAGTATGGCGCTTGCAAAAGCGTAATGCGCGCGATGCTGCGCTGCGCAGGCAGTATGAGCGCATGGCACAGCATCAAAGCCTGATCGACATCGAGAATAATGCCCAGTGCAACCTGAGATAATCCAACGCCGGAGATGCTTTTCACAGCATCTCCGGCGTTTGTGTTTTTCCGGCTGATCATCACTCGTCAGTTATGGGCTAAAATAAAAGTGAAATAATTTCAAAAGGAGTTTACTGATGACCCTTACGTTAGAAAATTATGTTAATGTGGCTCACCTGGAAGAACTTAAGCAGCATGGTGCGCTGACGGTACAGGCCGGGAAGCACACCCTGGCCCTCTTCAGGTATGGTGAGCAGATTTACGCCGTCGATAACCGCTGCCCGCATATGGGATTCCCGCTGGATAAAGGCACGGTCAAAGAGGGTATCCTCACCTGCCACTGGCATCATGCCCGCTTCGACCTCGCCAGTGGCGGCACGTTTGACCAGTGGGCCGACGATGTGCCCTCTTTCCCGGTGGAAGTCCGCGACAACGAAATCTGGGTTAACCTTACGCCACGCAGTGACCCCCGCCGCCGCCAGCGTGAGCGCTTGCAGGTGGGCCTGGAGCGCGATCTGTCGCTAGTAATTGGCAAAGCGGTGCTGACCCTGCTGGATGGCAATGGCGACCCGGTAGAGCCGTTTCGCGTCGGGCTGGAATTTGGCGCACGTTATCGCGAAAATGGCTGGGGGCAAGGCCTGACCATGCTCACCTGTTTCATGAATATGCTGCCACATCTGCACCCGGATGATCGTCCGCGGGCGTTGTACCAGGGACTCTCGGCAGTTGCCCGCGATACCGCAGGCCATCCACCCCGCTTTGGTGTGCGCCCACTGCCCACACAGGATGCAGACATCCCCACCCTCAAGCACTGGCTGCGGCGATTTATAGAAGTGCGCGATGACGAAGGCGCAGAGCGCTGCGTGATCTCGGCCATTCAAGCCAACGCAACGCCGCAGGAACTGGCTGATATGCTGTTTGCTGCCGTGACCGATCATCGTTATATCCAGGCAGGGCATCCTGCCGACTTCACTAATAAAGCCCTGGAAGCGTTGGACAGCGCCGGATGGGAATATGCTGAGATCGTACTGCCGAGCCTGGTACGCGGCTACGCGATGGCCAGCCGGATGGAAGAATCCAACCAGTGGCGCAATCCTATTGACCTTGTGGCAATCCTTGAAAGCGCCTTCGAGCAATTGGTGGATGCGCTGGAAGAAGGGCAGCGTCGGCAGTGGCAGGGACGCGAGGGACTGGTCAACACCCTGCTGGAAGATGATCCGCAGGCCAGCGTGGATGAAATGCTCGATGCGCTGCGGGCGGGCGCAACCATGACGCAACTGGCCGAAGCCGTAGCCTATGCCGCCGCGCTGCGTATCGCTCAGTTCCACACCAGCAACGAGTTCGGAGATTGGGATACGGCACTGCATACCTTCACCTTCGCTAATGCTATGCATCAAGGCCTGCGGCGCGCGCCTTCGGTGGAACTGCTGCGCGGCGTATTTGATGCAGCCATGAGTGTCTATCTGGGTCGCTTCCTGAATATCCCGGCAGCACGACTGCCCCGCCCCAATGGGTTGGCGAGTGACCCGGCGGACTTAAGGACGGCCTTCCCGGAACTGCTCAACCAGCAGCAGCAGGTGAACGAGGCGGGGAAGCTGGTGGCGGATTATCTGCATCATGACGGTGAGGATAGCGACCTGTTGGCCACGCTGGGCGCTTTGCTGCTGCGCGAAGATCGTGATTTCCACACGATTCAATGTGTGGAAGCCGCATTTAAACAGTATGAATATCTGCATGGCACCGAGGCCGGGACGCATGTGCTGGTGGCTGCCGCACGTTATCTGGCGGCGCACTCACCCACTGTGCGCGCCCAGGGGCAAACCTACACCATCGCACGTCGTCTGCATCGCGGCGAAAAGGTGTTTGAGGGGTAACACAGCCATCAGGCTTATAAGTTACAAGGGGCTTGTCCGAGTGGGCAAGCTCTTTTTTAATGGTGGGGGATCATAGGATGTGTGCGTTATCAGTGAGTTGTGCTTATTGATTGCAAACAGAGACGCGGTGCACCCCTGTATTCATATCATCGCTGCCCTGACCTTGTTACAGATCAGCCCGGTTGACTGTTAATAGACGACTTTCCAGTTCATCCACGAGCGCCAGCGCGTCTTCCTGAGTATCCACCACTTTATATCTGGTGCGGATAAACTGGGTGAACATAGTGGCGAGAAAAGCGATAAAACGGTTTGGGATACCATAGATGATGATGTGATCCAGTTTAGGACTTGTTCCCTGATCGGAGATTTGCTTCACATCTACCAGGCGGGTCGGGAAGTGTTCCATTGCGGTCAAATCCACCAGGGCGTAAACAGGCGCGCTGCCGCTTTCAATCAACGCCGTGCCCTCCTGCCCGCTCTGAAGCATCTCATCGACAGAGATGTTTCCCTTTAACCGCGTCATAAGAACACGGCCTTCCACCAGCCACTCATTTGTAACAGGCATAAACACCTAAATCTGCTTACGAAAACTTAAGGAATATTACCAGTATAACAAAAACAGCCGGTATGGTGGAAATATTAAGGTGATTTTCAGAATTGCACTTTTGTTTTTGCCTCATCGACATTGGGGATTGTTTTGCCGGCGCACATCCCCGGCGGAAGGGATTCTAGCCGAGGAGGTTAAGGCTGAACACAGAGGCGATAATCAACACGATGCTCCACAGCGCAGCGCCAGCCGTCATCCAGACCACCAGCCGGCGGGGGGGGATGCTGAATGCCACGCCAAGTGCGGCCCCCACGGCGGCACCTGTCGCCACCGGGGCGACCAGCGCCAGCCCAATCACACCATAATCACGCAGAATACACGCCACTCTACCCTCACCACACATCTGCCCACCAAAGCGCGCCAGTAAGCGCTCTCGCAGCGGCCTGCCGAGCAAAATCACTGCGGCGGCGCTGACGGCATAGCCTGCTGTCAGGGTAATAATGAGGGGCAGCGGCGCTAAACCCAGCGCCAGCCCAACTGCCGCAGCAACCCACAGCGAAAATACTGCCAGCAGACAAATGCTCAGGAGTTCCATCATGAATGTACAACCTCATATTTTGCCTTTCTCACTATAAATCAAATTAATTGTTAAAGAATTGAGAGCAGTGAATTTCGCGTAAATATTTTACTGCTTGTCTTCTGGGACGCTTTTCAATATCATTTGCGCCTGTTACCTGTATTTATGCCAAAGAGCTTATGAACCCTACCGAGTGGCTCACCCAGGAAGCACAGCGCTCGCTTACACGTCTGCTGCCGCGTCTCAAACTCATTATCACCGATCCACACACACAACAGGTTTTCATCACCCGGCTGGAAAATCATTTCCCGCGTGTTTTCCAACTACTTCACGCCCTTTACGGCCATCAATACGACTTTTTCTATCACCTGGAACAAATCCTTGAAGCGGCAGCTCGCAGTTATGCCGAGCGCGCGCCTGACCTCAGGATGCTGGATACACAACGTGAGGCGGACCCGCTCTGGTTTCAGAACCAGCAGGTCGTTGGCGGCGTGTGTTATGTCGATCTGTTTGCCGGGGATTTGCAGGGTATCCGTGAAAAAATTCCATACTTTCAGGAGCTTGGCCTGACTTATTTACACCTGATGCCACTTTTTGATGCCCCCGAAGGGGCAAACGATGGTGGTTATGCTATCAGTGACTTCCGCAACGTCAACCCCAAACTAGGCAACATGGCGCAACTGGCCACGCTCAGCCGTGAGCTTCGGCAGCACGGAATCAGCTTATGCCTGGATTTTGTGTTTAATCATACATCTGACCAGCACACATGGGCGCTTACAGCGCTGGAAGGCGACAGACAGCATCAGGATTATTATCGCATGTTCCCTGACCGTACCCTGCCTGACCTGTACGAGCGTCACCTGCGCGAAATCTTCCCCAATCAGGCACCGGGCAGCTTTACCTACCGCCCAGAAATCGAGCAATGGGTATGGACTACCTTTCATAGTTTCCAGTGGGATTTAAATTACACCAATCCCGAAGTTTTCCGCGTCATGCTAGAAGAACTGCTGTTCCTGGCAAACCAGGGTGTGGAGGTACTTCGACTGGATGCCGTCGCGTTCATCTGGAAAGAGATGGGCACGACCTGCGAGAATCTGCCACAGGCACACATGATTATTCAGGCTTATAACGCCTGGGTGCAGATTGTCGCGCCTGCGCTGGTCTTTAAATCCGAGGCTATTGTCCATCCCGATTTTGTCGCCAGCTACATCGACCCCAACGAGTGCCCACTCTCGTATAATCCGACCCTGATGGCGCTGTTATGGGAGGCTCTGGCAACCCGCGAGGTGAAACTGCTGCGTCACTCTATGAGTAAGCGCTTCGAGATTACACTAGGCTGCGCCTGGGTCAATTATGTACGGGTGCATGATGATATCGGCTGGAGCTTCGCCGATGAAGATGCGGCAGAGGTTGGCATCAACGGGTTTCATCACCGCCAGTTTCTCAACCGCTTTTATACGGGAGAATTTCCGGGCAGTTTCGCGGCGGGAGTGCCCTTCAACTTTAACCCGGTCACGCTGGATATGCGCATCTCTGGCACGTGCGCCTCACTGGCGGGGTTGGAACAGGCCACCTCAGAAGCAAACAACCTGCAAAGGGAACATGCCCTCAAGCGCATTCTGCTTATTCACAGCATCATCCTCAGCGCTGGTGGCATCCCCCTGCTCTACCTGGGTGATGAGATCGCCACGCTGAATGATTACAGCTATCGCAGCGACCCGGTAAAAGAGGAGGACAGCCGCTGGGTACACCGTCCCGCTTTTGACTGGCAGCAGGCAGCACGGCGGGCTGATCTCAGTACATCCGAAGGCTATATTTTTCAGACGTTGCAGCGGCTGATCCAGCAGCGCACTGCACAGCCGGAACTGGCAGGCAACCAGACCTTATTCTTCGATACACGCTGTCCTCATGTATTGGGTTATGTGCGCAGCCATAAGGTCATGATCCTGGCGAATTTCTCCGATTTTGAACAAAAAATTTCCGGCGAGGTGCTGGCCGCTTACTGGCAGCTCCCCGCGGAAATTATCGATCTGATCACGGGCAAGCATGTCAACCTCAAGCCATGGCTGATTCTCGCCCCTTATGAATTTATGTGGCTGGCTGCCGCACCATAAGCTCAGGCGTGCAGCTCAATTACAACAGGCCGGTTCTCCAGCCCGGTCAGGACGACAGTGCCCCGCTCCTTCGGGAAACGCATCCTCTGCCCCCAGCATAAGATGGTATCCTGTGTCTGATGAGACACCCATGCTTTGCCTGATTTGATGCGTATTTCACGAATATGCGATGGGAGTGTATAACTATCTTTTGAGGTGAGTGCAATCTGGTGGACGATCTGCGGAACTCGCCCATTCCGAACATAAGAGATGCTAACAGATTGAAAACGTTTAAGAACACCCTGCAAAACCATATCTGAATATTCCCCCTGTTTAACCGCTATGCGCGATATTACATTTTCATACAAATGCACATAATCTGGTTTTGTCTACCGTGCCAGACCCCCGCGGGGAAAACTACACTGCATCTTTATATTCAGAATGTATGAAATCCCAGCGCTGGACAGCAATGGTTATAAAGGGTCTATTCTTCTGCGAATGTATTGTGATAAAATTCTCATTGTTGCCTTGAGTCAGGCAGCATTAATAAATACCCATTTTGTACTCCAATTTAACTGCTCTGCCTGCGACAGAGCCAACGCCGATAATGCGCTTTTTTTACATTGTCTGTTTTCACGTGGTTGACAGGCGTTGACTGCACTACTCGCTAATAAAACAAGGAGATATAAAATGGATTGGCTCAACATGCAGGTTGCGAATGAAATGGCTAAGGAACGTATTGAGAAGGCATCGCAAAGAGCAGAATACGAAGCTCAACTGATGGAGTGGG
The DNA here is from genome assembly GCA_041751455.1 of Anaerolineae bacterium. Classification (GTDB taxonomy): domain Bacteria; phylum Chloroflexota; class Anaerolineae; order Aggregatilineales; family Phototrophicaceae; genus JAIOHN01. The sequence continues at coordinate 37,568 of JBGSXK010000217.1, read as the reverse complement.
ATGAAACTCAGCCACAGACTTCTGAACTCAATACCCTGTTCAACAAACTGCGGGAAGCGTTCAAACATCATCGCCCTGCTCCCAGCAGCACCAAAAGCCAGACCGCATGACTGGCTGGCCCCAGCTTCAGATAAAGCAGACAGAGGTGCGTTACTACCGCGCCTCTGTTTCTTTAAAGCCAGACTTCGGCTTTTCTCTCGCACATGGTTAGAGATAGACTTCCAGTCCAATACGCTTTTTCCCCAGCCCCGTGATAATCGCAATTCCTTCACCGGGGTTGAAGTCCATCGTTTCCCCCTGGTGCGCTACAAAGTCACCACGCCTGTAAGAAATCCAGGCATCCCCCCAAAGGACACGAATCTGCCGGGCACTGGTGGGCAGGGTATAAGCATCATTTTCCTTCAGTGTCACAGTGTAAGACTCACGCTCATGTTCAGCGAGGCCGCGCTCGAAAGTCAGCTTCACACCCTGCCATACATTCTCTCTTAAAACCTGGCTGCCCATGATAATACTCCTCAAAATATCCCCACAAAACGGGGTTGTTTACCTTCACTATCACTATATAAAGAAATCCCCTGCAAAACCCCATTCCCATGACCGAACTCTATTCCGCCTAAAGTCGGAGTACGCCTCTCTGGAATGCCTTTACAATGAGGCTCTGAATGTAGAGTGAGGAGCATCACCATGTTTAATGCGAACGACTTTAACGAATTAGCCAAGGAGCATATCGAACAACTCCACACAAAGGCAGCAGAGTACAGGCGCATCAGCGATATAATGAAGCTAAAGCGTGAGCAGCGCGGCGAGAAGACCCTGTTTGAGAAGGGAAAGGCACTGTGGGATACAGTCCGGCAAGTGTTCCAGCGCGAAGACCAGCAGGCTGCCCCTGAGGTGAAACGCCGTCTCAGCACCCAGGAACTCAAGGCACTCCGTTAAGGTAAGGTGTTCTATGTCTGATCTCATTGCATTACTTGACGAAGAACGGCAGCGCCCGTTAAAAATTCCCGGCATCCGGCACGAGGTCTTTGCGCAGGGTGTTCGCTATATTGACCTCAACGGTAATGGCAGCATGATCGTCTATACTGACCTGAATGCCGCCAATGCCGACCAGGTGATTGCCGAGCAGATTGCCTACTTCCGCCAGCTTGGTCAGGATTTTGAGTGGAAGCTCTACAGCCACGACCAGCCTGCGGACCTTAAAGACCGCCTCATCGCGCACGGGTTTGAGGTGGAGGAGGTCGAGGCGGTGGTAGTGCTGGACCTGACACAGCCAGCACCTGTGCTGGAGCGGCCTGCCCCACAGAACGTGCAGCGCATCACCACACACGCGGAAATTCACCGGGCGATGGCTGTCCAGCACGCGGTGTGGGATGAGGACTTCACCCATCTGGCTGATGAGCTGGCTGAGGAAATGGAGGCAGACCCCACCGCGATCAGCATTTATGCCGTGTATGAAGAGGGCGAGCCGGTTTGCTCGGCCTGGATTCGGTATCAGATGGGTTCGCCATTTGCCAGCCTGTGGGGCGGCAGCACCCTGACGGACTATCGGGGGCGTGGTTTCTATACTTCGCTGGTCAGTGTGCGGGCGCATGAAGCCCATGCGCGCGGGTATCGTTATCTGTCGGTGGAGGCCAGCCTGATGAGCCGGCCTGTGCTGGAGAAACTGGGCTTTCGTTTCGTGACCGAAACCTATCCCTGCCAATGGCATTTTCCGGCCACTTAGCACTGCCTGCGTTAACCTGACTCAAACCTTAGCGCCGGCTGAACATCTCCATCGCGTCCAGCAAACTGTTCTGATTTGTGGTGGAATAAATTTATGTCCAGGGCTTTTTAAGCAAATTCGCATAATTTTCTTAACTGAGTACACTTATATCTACAAACAGGTCTTTTGAAGGAGGCTCGAGATGCACATCGTCACCCCATCAATTCCACGACGATTATTGCACTTGCTGCTCATCGCAGCAGTGATCGTCAGTTTTGCAGGAGCGCTGTTCCAGGCGCAGCCTGCATCTGCCAGCGGCTACTGTACACGCTATCATACTGTGCGCTATGGTGAAAACCTGTTCCGCATTGGTTTGCTTTATGGCGTAAGCTGGACATATCTGCAAGCGATTAATGGGCTGCCCAATGCCAACTGGATTTATGCCGGGCAGTCGTTATGTGTCAGTGGTGGTGGCTACTATCCGCCTCCGCCCCCTCCCCCACCATCCTACTGCCGCGCCTATTATCACGTGCGATATGGCGACACCCTGGGGAATATCGCGCGCTGGTATGGGGTTGGTGTTCATGCGCTGGCACAGGCCAACGGCATCTACAATGTGAACCGCATCTACGCCGGGCAGCGTCTGTGCATCCCGTAGGGGGGATTCGCTGAACTCTTAAAAAGACATACCCCGCTGCCAGTGTGGTATGTCTTTTTTGTCTGGAAGAACCGGAAGGTGATCCGCAGCAGCGCCCTTTATGAGCGCTGCTCATACCATAAGGCAACGCCGGTCAGAATAGCCCCCACCAGTTCCCATACCGCCACCCCCATAAATAACGGCGGCGCGATCCCTCTGAGTACCACGACAGTAAACACGGTAAACGTCAGCACCCGAAACGGCACTGTCCACTTATAGAAAATCCGTACATTATTAAGCGCCGCCAGGATGTAATAAACCCCCATGTTGAATGAGGCCATCGACGAGGCGGTAACAAATACAATCGTATAATCCATGCTGGCGCGTGCCGCCCCGCCGCTGGTTTCAAAATTCATCAACTGCAAGAGGGTTTCCGGGCTGAGGATGCCCACTGCCCCCAGCAACAGCGCCAGCACGCCAAAGATAAAAATAGTAAGACCAGATATACTGTGGATGCGCAGAGATTTTATCATGAGGTTTTCCTTAAGCATTCTGTTACGTTAGTACAGTTCTGGAATAGGTTAGAATAAACCCGTAAGCATAGGCGAAAGGGACAAGGATGCCGGTTACAGTTGAACTGAGTTATGACGGTTATGTGCTGCATTATGTCATTGCTGACCCCTGGCAAATCAGTGACCTTCTGAGCGCCTATCAGCAGGAACGCAAGTTCCGTGACGCATCAGACCACACCCTGCATTCTCTGATTGATTTTTCCCAGGCGCGGCGCATTCCTAAAAACTGGCTGCAAGCCCGGCACGGACCCGGCTTAAACCATCCCACCAGCGGTGTGATGGTCTGTGTTGGCCTCTCCCCCGGCCTGAAGGTGCTGCTGGAAATTATCTTCCGTGTGACCAATTATAAGAGCATTAAGCTGTGCGCAACCGTTGAAGAAGCGCACGCTTACCTGGCTCCACTGGTCGCGGAACTCAGGGCGAAAGCCGATCCCATAACACCTACATCAGATGGATAATAGCGGGCTTTTCGCCAAACGGTGCAGACCATTGGGCAGTTGTTGCGATACTGGAATATGAACAAAAACTACCTGTGAACGCAGGTGGTATGAAGCAGGGACGGGTTTATGAACCCGCCCCTGTTGTTTTATTCTTCGAGAGTAGAGGTGTCGCCTTCCGGCAGACCCTGCGCCCTTGCTTTTAAGACCCTGCGCATAATTTTGCCGCTGCGGGTTTTTGGCAAATTTGTCACGAACTCAATTTTACTTGGCACGGCGATAGGGCCGACCTCGTGGCGAATGTGATTTTTCAGCGCGTCTACCAAGTCATCACTGCCCTTGAAGCCCTCGCGCAGGATGCAGTAAGCATAAATCACATTGCCGCGCACCTCGTCCGGCACACCGATCACAGCAGATTCGGCTACCGCAGGATGGCTTACCAGGCCGGATTCAATCTCTGCTGTGCCCAGGCGATAACCGCTGACCTTAATGACATCATCAATGCGGCCAATGACCCAGATGTAACCATCATCATCCTTACGGGCGCTATCACCAGCCAGATACCAGCCCTGTTTAGCATAAGTTTTCCAGTATTGATCGACATAGCGGTCAGGATCGCCGTAGATCGTGCGCAGCATCCCCGGCCAGGGCTTCTTGATGACCAGCTTACCATCTTCATTCGCGGCGCAGGAGTTGCCCTCCTCATCAACCACATCCACCTCAATACCAGGGAATGGCCTGGTCGCGCTGCCGGGCTTAAGCCCCACCGAAGGCAGGGGTGTGATCATGAAACCGCCTGTTTCGGTCTGCCACCAGGTATCCATAATGGGGCAGCGTTCCTTGCCGATCACTTTGTAATACCATTTCCAGGCCTCCGGGTTAATGGGTTCACCTACCGACCCCAACAAGCGCAGGCTGTTCAGGTTATGACGGTTCGGCCAGGCATTGCCGAAGCGCATCAGGCCGCGGATAGCTGTCGGCGCGGTGTATAAAACCGTGATCCCATATTCTTCCACTAGTTTCCACCAGCGGTTAGGATAGGGATAGGTCGGCGCACCCTCGTACATGAATCCAGTTGCTCCCAGAATGAGCGGTGCATAGACAATGTAGCTGTGCCCGGTGATCCAGCCAGGGTCTGCCGCACACCACCAGCGATCTTCGTCTTTAAGATCAAAGACCCATTGCAGCGTGGTCGAGGTATAAACCTGATAACCGCCATGCGTGTGCAGCACCCCTTTAGGTTTACCAGTCGTGCCACTGGTATAAAGGATAAACAGAGGGTCCTCAGCATCCATTACTTCGCTTTCACAAACCGGGCTGGCGATAGGCAGCGCCATCAGGTCGTGATACCAGTAATCGCGCCCATGTTCCATGTTGACTTCCTGCCCAGTGCGCCGGACGACGATCACGGTCTCGACAATCGGCGAGCGGTGTACCGCTTCATCTACCGTATTCTTGAGGGGCACGATATTGCCACGTAACCATGCACCATCGCATGTGACCATCACACGGCTTTGTGCGTCCTCAATACGGTCTGCAATCGCCTGCTCGGAGAATCCGCCATAGATTACGCTGTGGATCGCGCCAATCTTGGCACAGGCCAGCATCGCAATCACCAGCTCCGGGATGCGCCCCATGTAGATGGTCACACGATCCCCTTTTTTCACCCCCATGCCACGCAGCACATTGGCGAATTTGTTGGTTTCCTGCCACAAGCGCCAGTAGGAGAAGGTCTGTTTATCACCTGTCTCCCCTTCCCAGATCAATGCCAGCTTGTTTTTGCGCCAGGTCTTGATATGCCGGTCGAGGGCATTCAGGGCGATGTTCGTTTTGCCTCCTACAAACCATTTGTAAAATGGCGCATTGCTATCGTCCAGCACCGTGTCCCACTTTTTATACCATTCCAGTGACTCCGCGCGCTGTGCCCAGAATGCTTCCGGGTCGTTCACAGCCTCGTTGTAGATGCTTTCGTAATCTGGCACATGCGCGTTTTTGACAATATCCTCTGCCGGGTAATACCACTCACTGGTGGACAGCATAAACTCTTCTGTCGCCATGAAAAAACTCCTTGAAAAAGAGACTCTCATCTTATAATTAGCGTCGGAAATTATAATCACAAGCGATAGGCCATGCCACCCGGCCGTTGTGTTGCTGGCTTTTTAGCTGATTGTGCGGTTGCAGATCACCTTTATGGGTGCTATCTTTGCGTAAAGCTTGTTCGTGCAGTGCTATCAGTGCTTCTGCCCAGACCAGTTATCCATCTCATTAACCATACCTGTTGAGCCATGTTGATTACGATACTCACTGTTTTTGTGATTGTTACATTGATGATTACCATCAATGCGCTGTATGTCGCCGGGGAATTCGCGGCGGTCAGCGCCCGTAGAGGACGTATTGTCCAGGCCGCTAATGAGGGCAGCCGCCTGGCGAGGATGGTGATGCCTATTCTGGAAGATCATCACAAGCTGGATAACTATATCGCTGCCAGTCAGGTGGGTATTACATTGTCCAGTATCGCCCTAGGTATTTACGGACAGCAGCAGATTGCGCCGCGACTGGCTTCCCTGCTGACACCGCTTCCTGTGATCGGCAGTGAGGCAGCGGCGCTGGGTGTCTCATCTGTGCTGGTGTTAATCCTGCTTACCACGCTTCAGGTCGTGCTGGGCGAGCTGGTGCCCAAGTCACTGGCACTGCAATACCCGGAACGGGTTGCACTGGCCACCGCGCTGCCGATGCGCTGGTCAGCCGATATTATACTGAAGCCATTGATTATCCTCCTCAACGGCAGCGGCGCGCTAATTCTGAAGCTGTTGAACGTGAATTATGGCGGAGGACATCAGCACATCCACTCGCCGGAGGAGATTATGCTGCTCATCGGCCAGAGTCATGAGGGTGGCCTGATTGATGCTGATGAGCGCCAACTTCTGGATAATGCTTTCCGCACAGGTGAGATCACCGCCGGGGAAATTGTCGTGCCGCGCACTCGTATAGTAGCAGCCCCCAGGGAGAAATCTGCCGGGGAAATTCTGCGATTGGCAGCCGAATCCGGCTTCACCCGCATCCCTGTATACGAAAATACGATTGACCAGATTGTTGGCTTTGTACACCTGAAAGAATTATTCCGTCTCTATCATGATGATCCTCAGGCTGGGATTGAGACTATCCTGCGCAGACCTTCCTACATCCCTGAATCCACTTCTCTGGCAAACCTGTGGAACACCCTCGATAAAGATCAAAGCTATGTGGCAATTGTGATTGACGAATATGGTGGCACACTGGGAATGCTCACCAGAGAAGACCTGATCGAAGAAATTTTCGGTGAAGTACAGGATGAATTCGATACCGAAATCGCCCCAATTGCCGCTACAGGCCAACGGCAGTATCTTGTGCGCGGGGATGTCCCTATCATCCATATTAACTATCAGTTTGACCTGGAACTCCCTACCGAAGAAGCGAATACCCTGAGCGGTTTAATCCTTCAGGAGCTGGGGCACATCCCCAAAGTGGGTGAGGAAATTCAGTTAAACGGGGTCCTGTTCTGTGTGAAATCCGCCACGGATCGTGTGGTGGAAGCTGTACAGATCACGTTACCCGCTGACGAAGGGAACACTACCGGGGACAAAGTAAGCTGATGGAAGTTGTTTTATCGTTCGGGCTGATCCTGTTTCTGATCCTGCTCAATGGTGTCTTTGTTGCTGCCGAATTTGCGATTATCGGAGTGCGGCCTTCACGTATAGAGCAGCTCGCGGAGGAAGGCAACCGTGTTGCTATTGGACTGCGCGAAGTTATACGCAGCCCAGGTAAAGTGGATCGTTACGTCGCTACAGCACAGCTTGGGATTACCCTTGCCAGCCTGGGGCTGGGTATGGTGGGTGAACCTGCTGTCGCACATATGATCGAAGCACCCCTGCATGACCTGTTTGGGTTGGAGGGCGACATTGTCCACACCATTTCGTTCTTTATTGCCCTCGCCATTATCACCTACCTGCATGTGGTCATAGGTGAGATGGTGCCGAAGTCGCTGGCGCTCCAGAACGCAGAACGTACCGTGCTGCTGCTCTCTACCCCCATGCTCCTGACACAGCGAATTTTTTCGTTTGCGATCACGGCACTAAATCAGATTGGTCTTTTGACCCTGCGCGTGCTGCGCGTCCCGCCACCGGAAAAGGGCAGCCGTCTGCATACCCCTGACGAACTGGAACTGATCGTTTCTGAAAGTATGATCGCCGGGATGCTGGAAGCCCAGGAACAACGTCTCGTAGCCAATATTTTTGACTTCGCAGAATTACATATCAGCCAGGTGATGGTTCCTCGACCCAGAGTGAAGGCTTTCCCGATCACGATTGAGGAAAAAGACCTCTTAAAAAAGATTCTGGACTCGCCCCATACTCGTTTTCCTGTTTACGAAAGCGATCTCGACCATATTGTCGGAATTCTGCATCTGAAAGACCTTGTACGCCAGCAAATGGGCAATGAACCTTTTCATCTTTCATCTCTGCTGCATCAGGTGCCTGTTGTGCCGGAAGGTATGTATGCTGAAGACCTGCTGCATATCCTCAAACAGCAAAAAGTCCATATGGCGATAGTTATCGATGAATATGGCGGAACAGCGGGGATTGTCACGCTGGAAGACCTGGTAGAAGAAGTGGTCGGTGAGGTACGTGACGAGTTTGATACCGGTGAACTACCGCATATCGTAGTGATTGAACCCGGTCATCTGGCCGTGCAGGGCAGTACAGGACTTCATGAACTTATCCCCTACCTTAACCTGGGTGAGCATGATTATGATGTTGAGACTATTGGTGGGCTGCTGCTGGCCAACATTAATTTACCACCACAGGTAGGTGATGAAGCCGTCATTAACAATATCAGACTACGGGCGGAAGAAGTGAAGGGGCTGGCGGTGGAGCGTGTCTCTATCCATTATGCGCCGCCTGGGAATGTGGATAAGGAATCCACCTTTCACTGAAGTTCTACGAAGTTCTACAGTTTTCTAATTCATCGATTCTCTGAAATTCGCTGTCAGGCGGCACATGATGGGCATTCCATATTGTGTAATTTATCACAATATGAATATATGGAAACATAAAACGTAGCTTAAATATTTTGGCTGGATATAAAATTATGTGTGGCCGTTTTGCGGTTTATCAGAACCGCCAATCCGAAGGTTAAAATAAATCATGATCGCATTACCCTTTCGCCAGCAGCTTGCGGCCTGGTACAGCGCTGCACGTCCACGGGTATTTACCGCCACTTATGTACCTATAGGTGCAGCCGCCGTGATCGCACTTGATCAGGGTGTATTCGACTTTTTGCCCTTTGTGCTGGCGCTGGTGGGGGCTTTATGCTTACAAACAGGCGCGAATCTAGTCAACGAGTATGCGGATTACCGTCGAGGTGCAGACGAACTCAAGGTTGCAGGTCAAGGTATGACCATCAAGAACAAAGTTCTGAGTCCCCGCAGCGTGCTGATCGGCGCGGTTGCTTCCCTGGTCGCCGGTTGTGTCATCGGGCTGGTGCTACTGATGCACAGTGGCCCGATGCTGTTGTGGATTGGCCTTATTGGTGTGATTGGTGCAATCACGTATACTGCCGGCCCTTTTCCACTGGCTTACAATGGGCTGGGTGAAATTGCTGCCGGTATGTTATTCGGCCCGCTGATGGTGCTGGGGGCTTATTATGTCATGGCGAAGGAGATGGATACCCTTCCTCTCCTGGTTTCACTGCCCATCAGCTTCATGGTCGCAGCCATTCTACATGCGAATAATATCCGTGATATGGATGCAGATCGCGCAGTGAATAAACGCACCCTGGCATTGATTATGGGTCTGCGCTTCGCCCGTGTGGAATATGCCTTTCTGGTTTATGGAACATATGTTCTGATCGGCCTGCTTGTGGTTTTTGGGGTGGTTCCGTGGCCAACACTTCTCGCATTCATCACATTGCCTGAGGCGTATCGACTCGTGCAGATGATTTTTACTCATACGGATGCTGTGCTGCTGCATCAGGCGCAGGGGCGTACAGCGCGCCTGCATGGCAGGTTTGGACTGTTGATGATTATAGGATGGTTACTCTGGCTTGTTTTACGCGCCTTATCGTAAGCACCTTACAGAGTCTTGAATGTTTGCACTATTGGGGTTATAGGCTATACTTTTCCTTCTGGTAGCTAGGGATTTTACAGGGCAGCAGTTATAAAAAGAGTCTTAAGACTGTCGCTGTGAATGTTGTAGGTGTTTTGCAAAGGAGTTCGTATGATGGATAAAAGCATTACCCGTCTTGGCAAACATACAGACGCGCTGCTGCATGTACTCAGGGGTTCACCCGGAGAGTGGTTTACACGCAGCGACATTGCTAAGGCACTGGAAAAACGTAAGCTTTCGTCATACGACATAGCGATGCTGGAAGTCCTTGAATCTCAGGGTGTAGTCGAAATTCAACACCGTGAAAACCGCACACCTATTGGGTATGAGTTTGTTTATCGCACTGCCTCTCAGCCCTGAAGATGTCAGCCTGCTGGTTTGACAGGGGGATACCATGAAAGTCATTACGTTTCTTAACGAAAAAGGCGGAGTGGGAAAAACCACCCTTGCCACTCACATGGCCTCAGGGCTGGCACTGCGTGGGCATCGTGTGGTACTGGTGGATGCTGACCCCCAGGGGCACGCTACTGTGATGTCCGGGCTAGCGAAAGAGCCTGGATTGTATGACCTGCTGGTGCGCGAAATTTCCTTCAAGGATGCGCTACGCTTTGTGCCGCCGGAGCAGTATCAGGTTCCTGGAGAGCCAACTACAGGCAGATTGTATGTGATCCCTTCTAATATTGAGACAAGAAGTATCGCAAATTCGATCTCGGATGCATTTGCTGTAAATGATCGTTTTTACGAACTACGCGATACCGTGGATTTTGTTATTTTTGATACCTCACCCACCCCATCACTTCTGCATGGCTCGATCTATCTGGCTACGGATGCCATTATTTATCCGACCAAGTGCGAGTACCTGTCGTTTGATGGGCTTGTAGAGAGCATCAAGCATCGGCAGGCAGCGCAAGTACACCGCGATAAGTGGAATTTAGGAGATATTCAGGTGCTGGGTATTGTGCCCACAATGTATCGTAATCAGACCGTGGAGCATACTGAGAATCTTAAAGAGCTGCGCAAGCAGTTCGGCGATCTGGTGTGGACACCTGTAGTGCAGCGTACCATCTGGGCTGAGGCTGCTACTATGCGTCAGCCTGTGTTCGCGCTCGCACCAGACTCCAAAGCAGCTCACGAGGCTCTATCGATGGTGGATCGTGTCAGGAAAGCGATGGCCTATGTCTAGAAACCGAAGGCGTGGGCGGGCTGATGTAAATCCGTTCGATAGCAGCGCCCAGGTCACACTGGAAGATACCGCCAATGCCATCTACGGCAGTGAGCTTTCCCCACTCGACACTGGCCGCCAAGTGGCCCGTCCTCTCAGTATTTTTGATATTTTCCCGGATTTTACGCAGCCTCGCCGCGCTGTGCCGTCAGCTATTCGTGCTTTATGGTCGGGCAATCCCTATGATCTTAAAGAAATGTTTGATGTCTGGGCGAACGCGGTTGAGCATGAGCGTGGTGAGCCATTTGAAGTACTCTCCATTCTGGAGCAATCTTATTTGCCTGAGGATACTGCGGAGACAGAAAAATCCTTTGATTCTGAGTTCAGGCCTGATGCATCATCTGCTCTAGAAGATGCGCTGCGTCAGGTGATTGATCTGGCAGCAAATATCCGCCTTCATGGTCTGACTAACCCGATTACAGTTGCTCATGATGGAAAGCAGTACCGTATCGAGACGGGTGAGCGGCGCTGGTTGGCTTATCATTTGCTCAATCTCTATTATCCATCAGACCTGTGGGCACGTATTCCAGCGCGGGTAGTCGATCAGGTTAATGTTTGGCGGCAGGCCAGCGAGAACAGCGCTCGTGCCGACCTTAATGCTATTGCGAGAGCACGGCAGTTCGCTATTCTGCTGATGAGTCTGTGGCAGCAGCAAGGGCATGAGTTTTTGTCGTTTGATGCTGTGCGGAGCAGCGGACATTCTGAGCGTGAATACTATGCACAAGTGGCCGATGGCAAGCGATTTCGTATCCCTCGTGGCGAGGGCGAGCGTCTTCTGAATGCTATGGGACTGAAAAACCCCGTACAGCTTCGCCAATATCGTGATTTGCTGCGTCTTTCGGATGCGGAGTGGGAGCAGGCGGATGACCTGAACCTGCCAGAATATAAAATCCGTATGCGAGAAAATCCCGATACCGTAACTGCAGTTACGGTATCTACAGAGAGCGTCCCTGCTCAGGCATTGAACCCCTTCGTAGAAAAGGTGAACCAGCAAAGGCGGAGTAAGGTCTGGTTCTATGCCAACCGGCTGAGTGTATTAAAGCCAGAAGAGAAACAGGCTGCCTTGAAGGCTATTGATGAAGATTTGCGCTGGCTTGATGAACTCAGGCAGGCGCTTGAACGTGGTACTGAATGATCCTGAATCACCGATACCGTAACTACAGTTACGGTATCGGTGATTGGGGGTTGGGATAAAGGCAAGTTATGCTCCCCTCCCCTGCCACAGTTTAATCCAGGTAATTGATGTGCAAATCAGGCAGGATTCTGCGATAAAGTGAGCCTGGAAGAACCATAACCGAGTGGGGGAGGGGACATAGTCGTTCTTACGAATAAAATTCGATCTGCGATAATCTTATCACGGGTAATACTTATCATGGGGTAATTATTCCAGTGTCTCACGGTTGTAAATCCAGTATTTTATGATTGAACGTATAAACACACTTTTTGACGTTTTCGCGGGATTTTGAATTAAAGAGGAGTTCTCACCCCTCGAACGTGGTAAAACCTGCCTGAAGGCGCTTCTCGTGCGTTTTCGACTATTTGTAGGTTAAGTTTAATTTGCTGATTTGAGAGTTTCCCGATAATATTACAAAATCTTAGATGGCTCAAGTCTGAGATATGGATTACACAATAAAAAAAGAGCCTGCATCGTTTGATACAGGCTGGAGGGTGTCATAGTTCTAAAAACGTTGATTGCCGATACACAGATACACAGACACACACATACATACATACAGACACACGTAGACAGACATAGACAGAACAGACAAAACAAGAGTCTTGTATGAAGTTGTTATGGCTGTATCGTTTATCTTAGAGTGTGACCGCACTGCATAAGGCACTTTAAGAAACGAGAACACCCCATCAATTCCAATTTTTAGTGTATCGGGAATTAACGAATTTGGCAATGGGCACCCCCCTTATGGAGGTGTTTTTATGCCTGATTCTTATGCGAATCATGCCGTCCGCCTTTATGAAGCTGCCTGTTTATACCTTCAGGCAGGCTGGTCGGTAGTACCTTTATGGGGCGATTCGCGCCCTGAAATGCCTAAAGCGCCAGCAGTACAGTGGCGTGATTACCAGCAGCGCTTGCCCACGCAAATGGAGATTGAGCGCTGGTTTCTTAGGGAAAATCATGTGGCGCTGGGTATCGTTTGCGGCTCACTTTCCAGACTCATGGTGGTGGATTTCGACACTCCTGAACTGGCTGAGGAGTTTGAGCGCTGTTATCCAGATTTGGCGTTCACACTGGTTGTGCGGTCGGGCCAGCGCAGGATGCCACATTATTACTATCATTTGCCAGAGCAGTTACGTGTACATAGTCGTCATATTCAAGGTGCGGACTTATTAGGCGAAGGGGCCTATGTGGTCGCTGTACCCACCGAAATCAGCGGACATTCCTGGGAGTTTATGTGCGACGAAGTGCCGTTGCTATTGTCTCCAGCGGATTTAAAGCGGATTATCACTTTTTTTGGTGTGCGTGAGTATGTGGACTCAGGTGAGGAGCAACAAACGCGGCAGCTTTCACCCATAGTTGACACACCAGCCACCAACAAATCGCCAGCACTGCACCCAGAGCCACAACCTCAATCAACCCTGGATGTATCAGCCCAAACAGCCCAGAACTGGTATCATGCTTTGGCAATTCAGATCGGACGAAATAACGCTCTGTTCCGAATATCCTGTTATCTCCGTGATTATGGGTGGTCACGTGCTGAAGTGCTGCGTTTACTGATCAACGTGCATATCGTGCAGCCACCCCCAGCGGGACACACTGTCGAGACCCCCCAGCAGCGTGAAGCAGAAGCTTTTAAAACAATTTGTAGCGCCTTCAAAAAGCTACCTCGCCCGCATATTCGCCATCCAACAGGATTATCCAGGCAGCTACCTAATTCTATAAGAGAGATGTTAATACAGAATGGACAGCTTGCTGCGGCACGGGTGCTGGATGGACTGATGCTGCAAGGGATACGTGCAGGTTTTGTCGTGACGGAGCGGTTGATTTGTGAAATATTGCACAAACTTCGTATTGGGCGGCGCACCGTGCAAATTGCCCTGAAGGCAATTGCGAAAGGTATTCATGCCCTTTTTATGCCCTTAAAATCCAAAAAATCCCCCCTTAACCCCCCTCAAGCACAAAATGCTCTCGCTGCTTCTATGACAAAGAGCAAAACAACAAAATGTGATTTTGTTAGAGGGACAAAGCGAGTCAAAAGTAAAGGCAGACCAAAAACAGGATGCCCGCCCTGTAGTTATATAGTGCCTTCGGTGGGTTATCTATGCCGCATTTTAAATGTGCAACCGGGTGGAAGTGACGCTATCCAGGCAGAGGATTTACATAACCCGAAAACTTATCGTCAGGCGTTGCAGCGCGGGCTGATGCAGCGGCGCCCAGGGCTGTATTCCCGACGCTGGCTCGCGGCGCGCCTGGGGATTTCTAAGCGTACCTGTCGGCGTTATGATCGCCAGATTGGCCTGCGAGTGCGCCCTACCTATCGTGAAAAGTACATCACGTGGGAAAATCTGAGCGCCGTGCCACGCTCTAAAGACGACTTCGAGCCAGTGGGCATGTTTCTGGAAACACCTGACAGGGTTCGTTATCCGCCTTTCCAGGTGATTGCCGGACGGCTGCTGAAAAAATATCCCTGGCTGTTGTTCAAATGTCAGGATTGGAACTTTTATGCTTATGGTCGTGTGGATGCGGACTGGCATTTGATAGAGAGGAAGGCGAAGGCTGTACCACATGAAAGCAGAATTCCAAGGGAAGGATTTTGTGAAGAAATTCACGAATTAATTACCTGGCCAACTTCGCCCCCTCAAGCTGCCTCTGTGGCATATGCTTCAAAGCAAATGCCAGCGCCTGAAGACTGCTCATTCATAAGGGAACTGGCTCATGTGTCGGAAATCACGCCTGAAAAACCTGTGGTGACAGCCCACCTTCACACGTTGGTCGAGCAGTTGTACCAGAAGGTGAACGCATTAAGCGCGGAACATGCTCTGACACGGGCAAAGGCGCACCAATTGGTCGAGCAATATGGCGTAAAGCAGGTAAAGCAGGCGCTAAAATTATTGGAAACACGTCAAAACATCAGGAATCCGGCAGGGTTTGTGATCGTGTTCTTACGCAGTGAATCACGGTTTGGGACACGCTAAGCGTGAAAATGACAACGCCGCCGAGGAAAATGGGCGGCGCTGCCTGTAAAAAAGCCAGCTATACACAGAGGTTTCAGGATTCGATGATAGAGAGACTATACCCTGCACAAGATTAAGTTTTTTCAGTCTAAGATTAAGTAGGGGCTAAGATTACACAATGTATATTTTATGCTTATGTAAAAACGCGGATTTGTGGCTTCACATGGCCAATTTTTCAGGATTGGTCTTAGATAGGTGAGCATTTTTACAGCGCGGCTATAATAAGTACCTGTTGCATAATTAAACCAGCAGAGTGAGGACAAAATGCCTAAAATCACCTTCATCGGCGCAGGAAGCACTGTCTTTGCAAAAAATTTAATGGGTGACATTCTAAGCTACCCGGAATTGGGCAATTCCAGGATTACCCTGTTCGATATCGACCCACAGCGTTTGCATACTTCGGCAATCGTTGCACAGAAAGTAGCGGAGTCTCTGGGTATACAGCCCATCATTGAGGCTACAACAGATCGTCGCGAGGCGCTGGATGGCGCAGATTATGCCATCAGCATGTTTCAGGTGGCTGGATACAAGCCGGGTACAGAGATCGATTTTGAAATCCCTAAGAAATATGGCCTGCGCCAGACCATCGCTGATACGCTGGGCATTGGGGGGATCATGCGCGGACTGCGCACGATCCGCGTTTTTATGGAAATGGCGCAGGACATGGAGCAGCTTTGCCCGGATGTCATGCATCTGAATTATGTCAACCCAATGGCGATGAACTGCTGGGCCATTAATCGTGGCAGCCGCATCAAGACAGTGGGGTTATGCCACAGCGTGCAGGGGACGGCACACCAGATTGCCGATGATATTGGTGTACCAAATGAAGAAATTAATTATCTGTGTGCAGGCATTAACCACATGGCGTTTTACCTTCGGTTTGAGCGTGATGGGCAAGACCTGTACCCGGAAATACACAAAGTCTATAAAGAAGACCGCGTGCCGGACTGGAATCGGGTGCGCTATGAAATGTTTAAACGACTGGGATATTTCGTGACAGAATCCAGCGAACACTTCAGTGAGTATGTGCCCTGGTTCATCAAGCGTGACCGCGATGACCTGATCGAAGAGTTTAACATCCCGCTGGATGAATATATCCGCCGCTGTGAAAACCAGATTGCTGGATGGGAGAGGCTGCGGGATCGTATGGAAGACCCCAACGAGAAACTGGAAGTCAAGCGCAGCATGGAATATGGATCGCAGATTATCCGCAGTATGGAAACAGGCGATCCGTGTATTATCTATGGCAACGTGGACAATCGCGGCCTGATCGACAATCTGCCTGAAGGCTGCTGTGTGGAAGTGCCCTGCGTAGTAGATAAGAACGGGGTACAGCCGACCAAAATCGGCACGCTACCGCCGCAACTGGCTGCACTCATGCAGACCAACATCAATGTGCAGTCGCTTACGGTAGAAGCGGCGCTGACCTGCAAGCGGGAGCATATTTACCATGCGGCAATGCTCGACCCGCACACCGCCGCAGAGCTGAGCCTCGA
Organism: Anaerolineae bacterium; assembly: GCA_041751455.1. Taxonomy (GTDB): domain Bacteria; phylum Chloroflexota; class Anaerolineae; order Aggregatilineales; family Phototrophicaceae; genus JAIOHN01. The sequence goes on along the minus strand of JBGSXK010000217.1, from coordinate 21,171 downwards.
TCAAATCTGGAATCTGGTGGATGATCTGATTGAAGCGCATGGCGAGTGGCTGCCGCATTACAATTAGGGGATAGGGTTAACGATTAGCTGTCAGGGGCGTGGTGCACCGCGCCCCTGGCTGATAGCTGATAGAGGAAATTGTGCTCTGGATTAACGAAAGAGACGGCTATCTGACGGACTGGCTGACGCAGCAGTGGGTATGTGCGACGGGGAAACCTGTGGACTTAGTCCGTGAAAGCTGGTTGGCTGGCCCTGTAGGCAATACCAGATACATCGGAACAGAGTTTTTCCTGAAGCTGGCACAGGCGCAAGGGCTGGAACTGCGCTCAGGGTCATCCGGGATTGTGCCGGATTTCAGCGCGTTGGATGGCGAGGATTTCCATTCCGGGCAGGTTTCGGCGGCAGTGCGACATTTTTATGAGCATACCGGGGCTTATGACATGGATGCCTGGTCGCAGTGGAGCAGGTTGTTTCAGCCTTTTGGCGGCGTCATCTTCAGCCGCAGGTTGCAGCAGCTTAACGTCCCCCTCTCTGGTCTGGATACCAGCCAGGGGATGACCAGTGAGGTTTTACAGCTTGCAGACCCGCATTCCGGTGAAGTCCGGTATACGGCCTGGGTGCGCAAGTTGATTAGGGCAGGCTATGTTTTATACGCGGGGGCATATGCCGTATGTCACGTCCCGGAATATCACAGTCCGTGTGTCAAAGTGACCTTTCCACTGCCCAATGGGAATGCCATTATCATCATGCGCCCTGGAGTTCATGCAGATAGTTCTTTAACGCTGTCCTCCTCCGGCGCTGGGTTTGGCGATGCCGGGTTTTACTTCACGGTGCGCCGGAACAACCAGACTTATGCACGTTATGTGCGCCCCCTGCGAGAAAGCATCCATGTTTTTGAAAGCACACCAGGAGAAGTACGTGCCGATCATGTGCTGACCCTGTGGGGAAAAACTTTTCTGCGGTTACACTATCGGCTTAAAGCACGGGAATTTTCATAACAGACCTTCATGCTTAAGGATTTAAAATGCGCTTTAACCCCGCTGACCATCCACATCGCCGCCATAACCCGCTGACAGGTGAATGGGTGCTGGTCTCACCGCATCGGAACAAGCGCCCCTGGCAGGGCAGGCAGGAAAAAACCACGCCAGAGCAGCGCCCGCATTATGACCCGACCTGTTATCTGTGCCCCGGTAACACACGCGCCAACGGGGAGCAGAATCCACAGTACACCACCACCTATGTTTTTACCAACGACTTTGCCGCACTGCTGCCTGACACCCCAGCAGCAGAGTCACGCAACCCCTTGCTGAGAGCGGGCAGTGTGCAGGGAACATGCCGCGTGTTGTGCTTCTCGCCGCGCCATGATCTGACTCTGCCACTGATGACTCCTGATGAGATTCGTGTAGTCATCAACACATGGGCAGACCAGATCACCCAACTCGGCCAGCAGTATCAATGGGTACAGATATTCGAGAACAAAGGCGAGGCGATGGGCGCATCAAACCCGCACCCGCACGGGCAAATCTGGGCGGAGGACATCCTGCCTAATGAGGTACTGGCCGAAGATCGTCACCAGAGTGTCTATATGCAGGAACACGACTCGGTGCTGCTGGTGGATTATGCGCAACTGGAAACGCAGGAACAGGAGCGCGTCGTCGTCGAGAATGATAACTGGATGGCAGTGGTTCCCTACTGGGCCGTGTGGCCGTTTGAGACGCTGCTGCTGCCGCGTCGTCATGTGCTGCGCCTGCCCGATCTGACCGCCTCCGAGCGTGACTCGCTGGCGGAAATTCTTAAGCGCCTGCTCACACGCTATGATAATTTATTCGAGACTTCGTTTCCTTATTCGATGGGCTGGCATGGCGCGCCCAATGATGATGCAGATTACGATCACTGGCAGCTTCACGCGCATTTTTACCCGCCGCTGCTGCGTTCCGCGACGGTACGTAAGTGGATGGTCGGTTATGAAATGATGGGCGAGGCGCAGCGTGATATCACTGCCGAACAGGCCTCCGAACGTTTGCGCTCGTTATCAGATGTTCATTATAGAGAGCAAAATTAAATCGCCAGGACACAGCGCTTCAGAAGTCAAAAAAATGCATCTGACCTGTAACTTTACACTTTCAGCTTTGTGCCTTCGAGGTTCAGATAGGAGCGAGCAGTGACTTTACAGCAAAAAATCACATCAGCATTTCAGGCGCGGTATGGGGTGGAGCCTGCCTTTGTCGTGCGTGCACCGGGCAGGGTAAACCTGATCGGTGAACACACTGATTATAATGATGGCTTTGTGCTGCCGATGGCGATCAACCGCGCGGTGTGGCTGGCCTTTAGCCCGCGCGATGACAGCATGATTGAGGTGCATTCGCTCGACTTTGACGAAACCGTGCAGTTTACGCTGGAAGCATTTGAGAATACCGGTTCGGCCTGGGCGGAATATGTCAAAGGGATAGCCTGGGTTATGAAAGCCGGAGGCTACGCGCTTACAGGATGGCACGGGGTGCTGGCCGGGGATGTACCAATTGGGGCAGGGCTGTCTTCATCGGCGGCCATTGAACTGGCAACCGCGCGCGCGCTGGCGGAGGTCTCTGGCATCCCCTGGGAGCCTGCGGTCATGGCACGGCTGGCACAGCGGGCAGAAAATGAGTGGGTGGGCGTGAACTGCGGCATCATGGATCAGATGATTTCGGCAGCGGGGGAGGCAGGTCACGCGCTGCTGATTGATTGTCGCTCATTACAAACTGAGAGTGTGCCGCTGCCGCCGGAAACGGCCATCGTGGTATTGGATACAGTGACACGGCGCGGGCTGGTGGATTCGGCCTACAACGAGCGCCGAAGCCAGTGTGAGGAGGCCGCGCGCTTCTTCGGCGTGGAGGCACTGCGCGATGTGTCGCTGGATGAATTTAACGCGCGGGCGCATGAACTGGATGATGTGATTCGCCGTCGGGCGCGGCATGTGATCTCGGAAAATGCGCGCACCGTGCAGGCGGCGGAGGTCATGCAGCAGGGGGATGCTGCCGCGTTGGGCCAGATGATGAATGCCAGCCATGACAGCCTGCGCGATGATTTTGAAGTGTCGAGCGAGGCGCTCAATATCATGGTGGAATGTGCCCGCCAGGAGACAAGCTGCTATGGCGCACGCATGACGGGGGCAGGCTTTGGCGGCTGCGCGGTGGCGTTGGTGCGCGAGGGTGCGGCAGAGACATTCGCCGCCGGGGTACGCGCCTGCTATGAAGGCGCTACAAACCAGGCACCTCATATCTATGTGTGCTACGCCACCGATGGTGCTACCGTAAGTGAGTTTGATTAGTCAGTAACAAATTTAATGTTAAAATTGTTCATTAGAGACATAGACAGGGACACAGGATGCTGTGTCCCTGTTCAAGAGAACGCTAAAAATTCCGCACCTTCACCCGCCGCCCCGGTTTGATCTCGATCTCGGCATTGGCATCACCGTTCAACTGCCAGTCGCCTCGAATGCACGCATTGACCCAGAAGTCCCCGCGCACACGCAGACCGGGCAGATTATCACGCGCGGCCTGTTTGTAATGCGAGTCGCACCGGACTTCGGCCAGCTTGGTGATGAGTGCTTCTTCTGACTTGCCATTTTCACCCACGCGAGAGCGTGGCGCGACCCCAATCTGCTGCTCAGCCAATGTCAGGAAGCCGTGACGTGGCCCGAAGTTGATGCCCATGTCGAAGATGAGCGCCAGCCCCAGCGGGGTACGGATATTACGTGGTTTTACGCTCAGGTCCATGACCACGTTCCAATACTGCTCTGTGGCAGTTTCATCCTGCGCCGCCTGCATGATCGGGTCATTGGCTGCCTCGATCAAAAGCTGCTTCAGGCGTTGGTCCTGGCGCAGGTTCGCATCGTTGTTACGGGTGCGCTCCAGGTAGGTGGCGCGCAGTTCGCTGGCAACCGCGCTGTTCGCCCGGCTGGTAAATTTTTCTAACACACGAAAGAGGCCGCTGCCCGCCAGAGTAAACTGGAAACGTCCGTAGCTGACAATACCCGTATCATAATTCTGATAGGTGGCGTACCCGCCGCCCTCAAAGCCTGCCGTGATATTAAAGGCCGCAATGCGTACCCGTTCAAGATCATTGAGCGGAGCAGGGGCAGGGGGCGTAATCACGGGAACAGGGACAGCCACAACGACTGGTGCGGGTGTTGCCGGAGCAGGCGCGGGTACAGATGGCGCAGGGGCAATCACCGGAGCGGGCCCCACTGGAGTGACAACGGCCACGCTTTGCCGCGTAAAGACGAAAGCAAATTCCTCTTTGCTCACCATGCCATAACCAAACGCCCCGCCATCTCCTTTGATCGCGATCAGGTCGTCACGTACCCATGCACTATGCCCATTGGGGAAGGCCAGCAGAAACCACTGGTACACCTTGCCCTGAAAAACGGTGTTACGCTCGTCTGGCCTGACATCCAAAACAGAGAGATTAGCCGTGCCCACAATGGCCTTAAATGGCACATCATAGGTCGTGGCAGGGCCGGAGCGTGCATTGATCTCTGTAATGGCTGGATTGTGAGGCAATCCCCGAATTGATGCAGTGAAAGCCGCTTGTATCATCGAAACCTCTTTCTTCTCGCTAATGTCCGAACAGGATCACCGGGTCAAGCAAATGACGTTTCATGGTCGCCCAGTTGGTATCGTTGGGGTTCAGTGAGGCACGTAGTTCCAGGTGCAAATGGGTGGCTTCAGAGTTGCCCGTGTCACCACAGGTGCCAATGATCGCCCTGCTGCTCAGCGTTTGCCCGGCACTCACGACACGGCTGTTCAGGTGCGCATACATCGCAAACAAATGTACGCCGCCCAGGCCGTTCTGCGACAGCCATGACCGGGTGGAGACAGGAAGCTGATCGTTGAGGTAGCGCACAATCACATAATGCCCATAACCAAAGTTCCACGCCGGATCATTAAGTGCGCTGGGATCACTTAATTGTAGGCCATAATGCTTAAAGCTGCGACCACCTGTGCATTTGCTGCATTCTACTGAGGCAATGACCAGACCGCCTTGTGGCCCGGCGTAAATAGGTTCACCCGTCGCCGCACCAAAATCCCATCCCCAATGGCCATCCAGCCCGGTAAAACCACGTACCCACCAGCGCTGCTGCATTGGCGCGGGATAGGTATCATTTTTGCCCAGCCCAAAGGCTTCCACGTCACCCTCAAAACAGAGCAGGTCTTCACGTATCCAGATGCTCTGGCCGGAAATGCTGCCACGCACCCATTTGAACGTACCCCCTGCCTCCAGGCGCGCTTCCTGTACGGTGAAAGACATCCCCCGCGCGGCTCGCATGACCTGAGCGAAAGTGATGCCAGGGCCGCTGCGGGCGTTTAGACCATCACGCATGTTGATGTAGGCCGTACAGGTAGCAGACACAGCCGCTGGTGCGCGGATAGGGGCTGCCGCAGGGGTGGGCAGGGGCGCAGCAACAACCGGGACAGGGGGCGCGGGTACTGGCACTGCTACGCTTTCTACACGCTTGAGCAAAAAAGCAAATGTGCGGACATGGACAAGCCCGTAACCGAAAGCGGTGCCATCCCCCTGTACTTCGATCAAATCATCCCGTGCCCAGCCGCTTTGACCATCGGGAAATTGTAATTGCAGCCATTGGTAGAGCTTGTTCTGAAAATGTCTGCCGTCATTGTCGGCTCGGACGGCCAGCACAGGCAGCCCGGAAACACCCACCGGGGCTTTCGACACCAGTGAAAAGCTCGTGCCTGGGCCAGAACGAATATTAATCTCGGTAATCGCCGGGTTTTCGAGAATGCCGCGAATCGTCGCCGCAAAGAGTGTTTTCATTGTGCCTGCGCTCCTTAAATCCTACGAAAAGCATACCTTTCGTTAATGCTTACTCAACCTTAATGTTTCTAAATTTGTCGTGAATCCAGCCCCTGTAAATGACGTTGCTTTTTAGGTCTCAAAAGAGGGATAATGGGCAGGGACTAGTCCTGTAAAGAAGCAAGGGGCATCAGAGTGGTTGATAGTACCCAGGAGTTATTAAGCAGCCTCAGCGCAGACATCAAGTTGTTGGGTGGTTTATTGGGTGAGATTATCCGCGAACAACATGGTGAAGAAGCTTTTGATCTGGTGGAGCAGGTGCGCGCGCTGGCCAAAGCCCGACGCAGTGCTGAACCCGGCGCGGCAGATGAACTTGAAAAGGTGATCGCTGGCCTTGACCTGGTGTCGCAGAAAATTCTGGTCAAGGCCTTCAGCAATTACTTCCAGTTGATTAACATCGCGGAGGATTACCAGCGTATTCGGGTGCTGCGGCAGCGCGAGGCCGATAATGTGCTGGCTGAGTCGATTGATGATGCGATTCGTATTCTTTATGAAGCCGGGTTGAGTACGGAACAAGTTCAGTATCTACTCAATCACCTGCGGGTACGGCTGGTACTCACCGCGCATCCCTCCGAGGCTAAACGCACGGAAGTGCTGCTGAAGCTGCACGATCTGGCTGAGATGATCGAACTGAATGATCGCCCGGATGTCCTGCCGCGGGAGCGCCGCCTGCTGGAAGCCAAACTTCGTGAGGAAATTGAGGAACTGTGGCAAACCCGTGTCACCCGCGCCTCCTCTAAGACTGTCGAAGATGAGGTGAACTTCGGCTTATATTTTATCACTTCGACCATTATGGATGTGGCGATTGATATTTATGGCGAAGTGGAATACAGCCTGAACAAATACTACCCAGAAGGCGACTGGTCGAACCCGCCCGGCTTCCTGCGTTTTGCGTCGTGGATCGGCGGAGATCGTGATGGCAATCCTAATGTCACTTCGGACGTGACCCTGCAAACTCTGGCTATGCTGCGCACGGCAGCGCGTGAGGTTTATCTAGAGGAAGTCGCGCGCTTAGGCGAGCATTTTACGCAGACTATTGATGAAGTGACGGTTTCACCACAGCTTTTGCGGGCAGTGCGTGAATATGAAACCACCAGTGCCCGTTTCCCCGGTGAAATCTACCGTCAGCAGATGGATATCATCTGGCAGCGACTCTACCATGACGAGTACTCGACCAACCGTGAACTGCTGCATGATCTGCTGCTGGTGGATGCCAGCCTGCGCCAGCATAACGGGCTGCATGTCGCCAACGGCTCGCTGCTGCGTCTCATCCGTAAAGTGCGCCTGTTCGGGCTGCACCTCGCCCCACTGGATATACGGGAAGATGCCCGTTTACAGGCAGCGGCGCTGGATGAGTTGTTCCGTTATTACGGCATTGCTCAGCAGTATCGCAAGATGCCGGAGAAGGATAAACAGGAACTGCTGACGGAGGAAATCCGTAATCCACGCCCATTCTTCCCCTATGACATCAGCGAATTTTCCGAGACGACTCAGCGCGTTATCCATACCTGGCGCATGATCGCTGCCGCCCACCAGCGTTATGGCACGATCGTAATCGACAGCGTGATCGCCAGTATGAGCGAGCAGCCCAGCGATGTGCTGACGATGCTGCTGCTGGCAGGCGAAGTTGGCATTGAGAATGATGTTGACCTGGTGCCGCTGTTCGAGACGATTGACGATCTCTATCGCGGGCCAGAGATCATGAAAACGCTGTTCGAGAGCGCGGAATATCGTAAACACATGGAGGCGCGGGGGGTGCGGCGTGGCCCACACCAGCAGATCATGATTGGTTATTCGGACAGCAGTAAAGACGGCGGTTATATCGCATCCAACTGGAATCTCTATCTGGCACAGAAGCGGTTAATTGAAGTCTGCGAAACGCATGGTGTGTCGTTGCAGTTGTTTCATGGGCGCGGGGGCAGCATCGGACGTGGCGGCGGGCCAACTAACCGCGCCATCCTGGCGCAGCCGCCTGCCTCGCTGAAAGGCGGCATCAAAATCACCGAGCAGGGGGAGGTGATTGCCTATCGTTATGGCAACGCGCACATCGCCCGACGGCATTTGCATCAGGTGATGCACGCCAGCCTCATCGCGCTGGGCACACCACGGGAAGTCACTGTGCTGCCGGAATGGGACAAAGCGATGGATATACTTTCCGAGGCTGGTCGTGTGGCTTATCGAAAGCTGGTCTATGAAACCTCCAGCTTCCTGGAATACTGGAATCAAGCCACACCGATCCATGAACTAGCCCTTATGCCTATCAGCTCCCGCCCAGCCAAACGCGCTCAAAAAGGTGGGTTTGACTCCATCCGTGCTATCCCCTGGGTGTTTTCATGGATGCAAAGCCGTGCCATTATCCCTAGCTGGTATGGCGTGGGCGCAGCGCTGGCGGCCTACTGCGAGGCCAACCCGCAGGGCATCAATGCCCTGCGGGAGATGTACCGGGAATGGCCGTTCTTTAATGCGCTTATCGAAAACGTACAGCTCGATGTGGCAAAGGCGGATATGGGCATCGCCGGGATTTATGCTTCGCTGGTCATTGATGAGCGGCTGCGCGAGGATATTTACGGCCAGATCAACGCCGAGCATGAGCGCACCTATCGTTATCTGTGTCAGGTGCTGGAACAGGATGAGCTGCTGGACAATACCCCGGTGATTAAACACTCGATTGAACGGCGCAACCCGTATGTTGACCCTCTGAATTATATTCAGGTGGATTTGCTGCGCGAACTGCGCGAGCTTGAGCCAGAGACACCCCAGTACGACGCGGTGCTCAACATCGTACTGGCCACAGTCAACGGTATCGCGGCAGGTATGAAAACGACAGGGTAGCATAGAAGTTAATAACTTAGTATTGACACTCTCCTATCAGTATGGTAAGCTAATAATAGCGGAGTAATGGAGGTGGATATGGAAGCTCGATAATTCGGTGCCTATGGATCATTTTCTTAATTCATAGGCACCCGAAAACCTGAGGAACTGTTGTTTCCAACGTTCACTCGATCACGACAAATCTAGTGTAACAAGAAAAACAACAAGTTTACAGGCAAAACTCTTGAACCGTTAAATTTATAGGAGTCTGCTGAAATGGTGCATCAAAAAACCGATCAGGTTGTGTGGTATGTTAGCTTTGCCCTTTGCGTGCTTTGGTTGCTTAGTGGAGATCCGTTGTGGGAGCCATTTGTGGTACTCGTAACTTGCACAGCCCATTTTTGGAATAACAAAAATAGGTAATAACATCACAAGATATAATACCTGTGTCTGTAATGCTGGTACTCTGTAGTTAGAATTGGATAATTATGCTGACCGAAACCCGTAACCCACGCACTACCGAAATTGACCGTCTGCCCACGCTGGAAATCCTGCAAGCCATGAATGCCGAGGATGCCACCGTACCCGGTGCGGTGGCGCAAGCACTGCCGCAGATCGCTGAGGCAGTGGATATGATTGTGGAGCGACTGCGGGCGGGCGGGCACCTGTTCTATGTGGGGGCGGGCACCAGCGGGCGGTTGGGCATCCTTGATGCTGCGGAGTGTGTGCCTACTTTCAGCACCCCGCCGGAACTGGTGCAGGCCATCATCGCCGGCGGTGAGGAGGCTATTGTGCATTCCATCGAAGGCGCGGAGGACAGCCGGGAGCAGGGCAGAGCGGATTTGCTGGCGCGCGGCCTGACGGTGAGTGATGCGGTGGTAGGCATTGCGGCCAGCGGGCATACCCCTTACGTGATCGCTGCGCTGCAAGCCGCAAATGAGATTGGCGCGGGTACGGTGGGAATCGCCTGTAATCTGCCTGCTCCGGTGCTGGAAGTCGCGCAGATCAGCATTGCTGCTCTGGTCGGCCCGGAGGTGATTACCGGATCGACACGTCTTAAGGCAGGTACGGCGCAGAAGCTCATTCTGAATATGCTCAGCAGCGCGACCATGATTCGCCTGGGCAAAGTGTATGGCAATCTCATGGTTGATGTCAAAGTAACCAACCAGAAACTGGCAGACCGTGCCTGCCGCATCGTTGTTGAAGTGACCGGGATCACCTATGAGGAAGCCGGGGCACTGTTGCAACAGACCGACAATGAGGTCAAAACGGCGATTGTCACGGCGCTGTTGGGGGTGACTCCAGCGGAAGCGCGCATTCACCTTAACGCCGCGCAGGGGGTACTGCGCGGCGTGATCGGAAAGCAGCAGTAATCTTAGACTTCTTTGTAAGCCTCCAGCGACGCATCAAAACGAGACAGGCTGTCTTTCAGGCCACCAGGGCGGTTGCGCGCCAGCCAAACCTCTTTATAACGCTCAATCAACTGGCTCAGTTCTTCGCTCATTTCGGCTGGCGATTTTTCATTTTCCTCGAAGATCAGTAAACCGCGATGACAGGCATGGCGGATCAGATCAGCGGCCAACTCATATTCCGACCTGATAATTTCTGCGTCACTCCGCTGGATTTTGGCGTTGGGTAGTGCCTGCATAATCTCATCCACCTTTTGCAGCGCCATGCGGAAGGTTTCGCCATCCTCGCCGCCGCGCTCGTGATAACGCTCAACCCACTGCGCAATGTCTTCTTGCGGGGTTTTCAACAGGTCGAGCAGGGCATGACCATTGGAGCGGGCATGAGCGGGCACAAGATAGACATTCCCCAGATCGTAAGCCAGCCTGCCCATGACCCCTGCCGAATCATCAAAAGCGAAATGATCGAGTACGGGCGGCAAATCAATCTCGGTATTCGCGGCCAGTGCCCAGGATACTGCCGCGCCATAGGCAAAGCCCAGATAACTTACGGGCAGGGTTTGCCAATGGCCATGATCGCCCCAATCGGTATTCAGATAACCAATTGCGCCGTGTTTCAGGCCGTTTACGGCCGCATTGCGCAGGTTGCCGAGGGCATTTTCTGTACGTCCGGCGAAGGTGTTCCAGCTTGAGGTGCCGGGACAGACGTAGAAGGGGATGCCCGAACCCGTGAAAGCCGCGCCGCGCTCATCAAACGGGTGGTTCGCCTCATAGCCCCAGACCATCGCCACAATATCGGATGGCAGCTCCGGGATCAGTTCGGGATACTTGATAATGATGTCATCCCAGAACATCATCATTTTACCACGTTTGGTGACTTCCGCATAAATCTTCAGAATATAGTTCAGGTAGACGCGCCCTTCGCCCAGTTTTTCGACTTCGGATTTGCTGCGTCCCTGCCCCAATTCCCAGGGTTCATCCCCGCCGACATTAAAAAGCTGGCTGGTGAAGTGGGGCAGCAGCTCATCATAGAGGCCTGCCATCAACTCAACGCTGGCGGGATCAATCGGGTTGAGTGAACTCGGCGGCATGAGCTTGCCAGTCCAGGGCGAGGTGAAACCATCCGGGGTTTCCGCCAGGTGTACATACTGCTCGAATTTCAGCCAGCGCTCGGTATGCCCCAAGCTGTTCTGATTGGGTATAAGGTCGATATGGCGCTGGCGGCAGTAGGCATCCAGTTCCAGCACATCCTGACCTGTGAATGGTGAAGCCTCCGCCCATACTTCGGGGTGATTCTGGTAAGCAAATGTATGCTCCATATAAAGCTGCACTTCGTTGATCTTCCAGGTGGACAGGCGATCCACGAGGTCAAGCATGGTTTGTAAGGTGGGCACTTTGTCGCGGCTGATATCCAGCATCACGCCGCGTGCAGGGTAGTCTGGCCAATCATCCACCGTCAAGGCCGGGAGCATATTCTGGTACTGCTGAAGCAACTGGCGCAGGGTACACACGCCATAATACACGCCGGCAGCATCGGCACCACGCACTGCGATACGCCCATCCCCAATCGTCAGGCGATAGCCTTGCGGTGTGGTGACACTGGGGTCAATCCGCAGGGATAGACCCGTACTGGCATAATTCTCCCCAGCCACGATACGCCATTGCAGACCGCTGAAATCGACCAGCGCCTGCTGGGCTGTCTGCGCTTCAAATAACAAATCCGCGCCGGGTATGACAATCAGGCGATCTTCTGCCAGTGCCACAAACTCGCCTGTCATATTGAGTTCACGCGGGATAGGCAGCAAAACAGGTGTTGAGTGGGTCATTAAACATCTCCCTTTAGAAAGAAGAAACTGTGCCCAACTATATCCAGCGCCGCGCCTTGTGTCTATGTACCGCATTAAATGGCCTACCCATCATAACCCTGACCCTGCCGGAGCGGGCCGCGCCATGCTGCCGGGTTCTGGGCACGCAGCCTGCGCTCATCGATGGCTGTATCCTGCAGAACAAAAACGCCATCCTGCACCAGAGGGCGGTTGAAGCGGCTGAGATAATCGATCAGCGCCTGCTTCAACGAGAAGATGTGTGGCTGGTGTGCGCTGCTGGCGATCAGGTTATGCAGGTCGTCGGAATCGTTTTGAACATCAAAAAGCTGCTCATTCCCGCCTCTGGCATAATAGATGTACTTGTAACGGCCATCGGTAGCGAAAGCTGTTCCCACGCTTTCGCCGCAGATTACGCGGCCCGCCAGCGCATCCTGACCCTGCATATGCCCCAGCAGCGACAGACCCTCACTATCCGGTGAGGGACTTAGCCCGGCCAGTTCCAGCAGCGTTGCCGGGATGTCGGCGGTCATGACAGGGGCGGTACTCTCCGTCGCGCCGGGGATACCCGGCCCGCGCAGCAGCAGTGGTACACAGGCCGATGATTGCAGATAATTCGACTTGGCAAAAATGCCATGATCGCCCAGGCATTCGCCATGATCGGAGGTAGCAACAATCACCGTATCCTCGTACAGGCCGCGTGTGCGCAGCTCACCCAGGAAACGTCCAAGCTGATAATCGATGTGCGTGATCTGTGCGTAATAACGCCGGCGCGCTTCGCGCAGCATGTCCGCATTCAACTGATCGTATTTGTTCACAATCCGCCGCTCGGTAAACATAGTTGGGTAATCATGTTCGTGCCAGTCCCCATATACCGGGGCAGGGATACTGAAGTGATCGTACATCCGGTCATAAGGCTGCGGTGGGTCGAAAGGGCTGTGTGGTGCTTCGAAGATCATCCACAGGAAAAACGGGTTATCCGGGTCGCGCTGGCCCAGAAAACGTAACGACTCCTCAACGACCCATGCCGTATGCGTATACTGCTCCGCTATAGGGTAGACCGATGGGTAGACCTCATTGCCACCCAATCCATGCCCACGATACATGCCTCCAAAACCCTTATCCTCCAGCCAGTTGACATAATCATTAGGGTGCAGGGCGATATGCTCAAAACCATAACGGGCACGTTCCGGGTTGAAGTGCATTTTGCCTACGGCACGGGTTTGATAGCCCGCCTCACGTGTCAGGCGGTAGGGCAGGCTAATTTCGAGAGGGATGGGGGTACGAGTGCCGGGAGGAAAGTTAGTCGGATTCCCAAAATGGGCGGCGGTCTGCCCGGTGAGCATGGTTGCCCGCTGCGGCATACAGATCGGACAATCGGCATAGGCCTGTTGGAAACGCACTCCTTCGGCGGCCAGTTGATTAAAGTGTGGCGTCATCACCGGATGACGGCTGCCCACCGCGCCCAGGCAGTCCCCCCGCCATTGATCCAGCACAATAAAAACCATATTAGGTTTACTATTCATGTTTCATCCTTTAGTCTGATTGACAAATAAAATTAGTCTAATCTAAAATAGACTTATATTGCCTACAGCGCAGAATGAACTCCGCGCTTACTGTAAGGAGACTGTTATGCTGAAACTTGTTCCTGTACAGATTGTGACCGATGGCCTGCTGCTGAGTGCCGTTCTGGGCACGGTTATCCTCATCTCGCTATATGTGAACCCGCGAATATGGATACAGGATTATCCAGAGGCCATTCGCGTAAGAATACCGCCGCTGAACGCGCACGAAAAACGACAGCGCATCTTCTTTGGCGTGTTGTTCATGGGCGGCATGATAGGGATGACGCTGTACTTTGGGCTGCAAGTACGCGCGCAGCAGGGTGGGGCAGTATCCTTCGGCGCGGTGTTCGCTCATCTGTTTCTGGTCTTTAACATCTTCAACCTGTTCGACGCGCTAATACTGGATTATCTGTTCCTTGGGCTGCTGCGGCCAGCGTTCGCCCTTGTGCCAGAGGTCGCTGGGATGGAACACGTCCTGGTCGATGCGCGGCTGCACCTCGTCAATTATCTGAAAGGCATTTTCTTCGCAGCGCTTTTCTGCCTGCCGCTTGCGGCGTTCATCGCCCTGTCCTGAACCTCTTTTAATACAGAAGGGTGCAGCATTCCTGCACCCCATAAACATTCCCGTCGAGGTATTTGACATTTGCCACAAGGTCTTATATTATATCACTAACGCGCGTTAGGTAAAGCGCGTTAATAGAAAATTTGCCTTGCTGGGCTGCTAATTAGAAGTTTTTCTTTATGTCGATGAAACGACCTACCCAGATGGATGTGGCCCGCTTAGCGGGAGTCTCGCGCGGGACGGTGTCGCTGGTGCTGAACGATAACACCGATGGACGGGTGCCGATCAGCGATGCTACCCGTGACCGCGTGATGCAGGCTGCGCGTGATCTGGGCTATGCTCCCAACCCGGTAGCCCAAATGCTGGTGCAGGGCAGCAATCATCTGCTGGGGGTGTTCACCTATGAGCAGGTATTCCCTTACGACAAAAGCGACTTTTACTTCCCTTATCTTTCCGGTATTGAGTCCGAAGCCAGCCAGCAGGACTGCAACGTACTGCTGTTTACCCGCAATCGCAGCACCAGGCCGCAGATTTACCAGAATGGCATGAACACCCTGCGCCTGGCCGATGGTTCGGTGCTGCTTGGCTCAAAACCAGATCGTGACGAGCTGCGACGCTTGACCGAAGAAGACTATCCTTTTGTCTATATCGGGCGGCGCGAAGTGCAGGGGTATGAATTATGCTGGGTCGCCAATAATTATAAAGAGGGGAGTTATCAGGCCCTAAGCCACCTGCTTCATCTCGGCCATCGCACGGTGGGCTTTATCGGCAACGAAGTCGAGCTGGAGCCCCAGCAGGACAAGCTGGCCGGGTGTTACCGCGCACTGGAAGAAATACCCGATGCCCGAATGATTATCCTGAAGCCGGCGGAGTTTAAAACAGCGACGGCGCTGGCCGCAGCGGTGGATGATTACGGCCTCACAGCACTTGTCAGCCCGGATAACACCTATTTCCATCGGGCATTATCCTACGCGCAGGAATGCGGTTGGCAGGTCCCAGAGATGCTTTCTGTCGTATCGCTCACCACCGTGGAAAACAGCCTGCCATTCTCACTGCGGCCTACGCATGTCAAACTTAATCGGCATCACCTGGGCGCGCTGGCCGTAAAAATGCTGAGCCAGCGGATTAACGGCGAAATGGAAACCCCACAGCAGGTGTATGTACCCTGCGAGCTGATTGTTGGGGAAACCACCGCACCACCACGCTGATACTGCACGATTGAAGAGAAGGGAGGGCAGGCACAGTAAAAGGAGCGCAGCGGTAAAAAAGAAAGTTTTCGTAAACTTATATAGGCTTGAGGAGCAATGTTATGGGTCATAAATCGAAAATCAGCGTTCTGCTGCTGGTCACACTGCTACTCACCAGCATGGCAGGGGTGGTACAGCCGCAGGAAGCTATCGAACTGGATTTCTGGAACTGGTGGGGTGTCCAGCGTGAGCCGTTGATGCAGGAGATGATCGAACAGTACCGTGAAACACATCCTAATGTCTCGATTAACAATGTCGTTCAGGGTTGGGATCGCCGTGCGGAAGTCGTGCTGACCGCGATGGCGGGGGGCGAGCCGCCGGAAGTTATGATGGCAAGCCGTGCGGAAATCGTGCGCTTTGCTGCTGAGGGTCTGATTGTGCCGATCACGCAATATGTGGAAGCCGATGGCCTTGATCTCAGCGCGTTTTATCCCTCCGAGCTGCAAACCATGTGGTGGGAAGGCGAACTGTACAGTATGCCTATGCCTACCGCTGGCGGCGAGACTTCGTTTTATGTTTACAACAAGGAACTGCTGGCTGATGCAGGGCTGGATCCGGAAAATCCGCCTGCAACCTGGCAGGATTTCTGGGCAGCCAGCGAAGCGCTGAACCAGCGCAATGGCAACGTCATTGATGTGATGGGGGCAGACATTGGTACGAATGGCAATGCCTTCCTGTCCTGGTTGTATACCAACAATGGTACGCTCTACAGCGACGATCTGCGCACAGTGACTATCAACAGCCCAGAGGGTGTAGAAACACTCCAGTGGATGTATGACTATGTGCAGAATTTTTATGGCGGAATTGAGAATCGTACTGACTTCCTGGCAATGACCACTGGTGAATCGGCTGAGAACCCGCTGTTCCAGGGACGACAGGTGATGCAGTTTAATAATGTGTCGATCTTCGGCCATCTGGCGACCTTCGCGCCTGATCTTGATTACGGTGTGGCGCTGCGTCCTTATAACAGTGAGAACCCAGATGCAAAAAGCCAGGGCATCGCGCCGCTGGGCTTCGGCTGGGGTTATGTCATCCCTACGGGACTCAGCCCGGAGGCCGAGAAAGCCGCTTATGACTTCGTGCGGCTGCTCACCTATGATATGGGTGATGGCGTAAAAGGTGGCTGCTGGTTCATGCTGCAACAGGCGCGCCCATCGCCGCTGGTTGCCTGCAATGAAGACCCGGCATTTTATGAAATCAACCCCAACTGGGACAATGTGAAGGCGGCTCTCGAATCAGACATCGCGCTGCCCATCGTGCCGCCGCAGACCCAGATTCTCGACTTCATCAACCAGTATGTTGAGCTGGCCATGTTTGGCGAACTCAGCGCTCAGGAAGCACTGGATATTGCTGCTGAAGAAGCACAGGCGGTGCTGGATGCGTATTGGAGTTCTATCGAATGACATCTCCTATTCCTGCTTCACAACATGGCGGGGATAGGACACAGGTGGGGGAGGCAGGTGCCTCCCCCCGTTCTCTGACCTCGTGGCTCACGGGGATACGCGCCGAGCGTTATATCGGTTATGTATTTGTTGCCCCCTGGGTGATCGCGTTCCTGTGTTTCGAACTTATCCCAACCGCTGCGGCATTTTTCTTCAGCCTGACGGATTGGTCGGTGGTGGGCACCGCCAATTTCATCGGCTTTGCTAACTATATTGAGATGTTTACCAAAGACCGGCTTTTCCTCACGTCGATTTCCAACACCCTGTATTATGTGGCATTCTCGGTGCCGCTGACCGTCGTCAGCGCGTTTGTGCTGGCGCTGCTGCTTAATGCTAAGGTGCGCGGACAAACCGTATTCCGCACCCTGTTTTACCTTCCGGCACTTATCCCCACCGTCGCCGGGACGATTGTCTGGATATGGATTTTTGATACCAATAACGGCATTCTGAATTATTTCCTGGGGCTGCTGGGTGCTGAGCCGATTCGCTGGCTTTCCAGCCCTCTATGGAGCAAGCCCGCACTCATCATCATGAGCCTGTGGGGTATTGGCAGCGGCATGGTAATTTACCTGGCTGGTTTGCAAAACATCCCGCAGGAACTCTATGAAGCGGCAGAAGTGGACGGCGCAAACCCGCTGCAAAAACTGCTGCGGATTACTGCCCCGCTGATGACCCCAACCATCTTCTTCAACCTCATTCTGGGCATTATCAGCTCGTTCCAGGTTTTCAACTCGGCCTTTATCATGACAGGTGGTGGGCCAATCAACAGCACCCTGTTCTATATGCTGCATATTTACAACAACGCCTTTACCCACTGGCGCATGGGCTATGCCTCGGCGCTGTCAGTGGTATTGTTCCTGTTCGTGCTTGTGCTTACCCTTGTGGTCAACCAGACCTCCAAGCGGTGGGTGTTTTACGGATAGGCAGCAGATTCAGCGCAATGACGAAAATGCTTGATGCTCAACCATAAGCACCGGGAAATTAATTATGACCAAAACACCAGCTTTTTATCTGGGTCGCACTACCACCTATACCATCCTAATTGTGGGATCACTCATCGCGCTCATGCCCATGTTGTGGGCAGTCTCCACTTCGTTAAAAAGCATCGACCAGCTTGCTATCTGGCCGCCTCAGTGGATTCCTAATCCCATCGCCTGGGGCAATTATAGTGATGTCTTCAACACCATTCCGGTGTGGAAATATTTCATGAACACCATGATTATCGTGGCCTGCTGGGTCTTTGGGGCAGTGGTCACCTGCTCATTTGTGGCTTATGGCTTCGCACGGACACAGTTCTGGGGGCGTGATACCCTGTTCCTTGTGCTGCTGAGCACCCTGATGATGCCTTATGTCGTGCGGCTCATTCCCCTGTTTGTGATCTACAAGGAAATCGGCTGGACGAATACCTTCCTGCCTGTAACCGTGCCGCAGCTTCTTGGCCGCAACGCCTTCTTCATTTTCCTGCTGCGTCAGTTCTTTATTGGCCTCCCGATGGATTTGTCCGACGCAGCACGCATTGATGGCTGCTCTCATTTTGGCATCTGGTGGCGCATCATCATGCCGCTGTCCAAGCCTGTGCTGGCCACTGTAGCAATCTTCGCCTTCCAGGGTGCATGGGATGACTTTCTCGCGCCGCTGGTCTATATGGGTGGCAATCCTGAGCTGCGCACCCTGGCACTCGGTTTGTTCGCTTTTCGTGCAGCGCCAGGGCAGGTGGCAATGACGCATTTGCTCATGGCAATGTCGGTCATGATGATTATTCCGGTACTGATTATCTTTGCATTCGGCCAGCGTTACTTCATTCAGGGTGTCACCATGAGCGGGCTGAAGGGGTAAAAATACGCAGTGTGTTCAGCGCATAGCTTTAAGCGGTCATGCTGCAATATGTAAAAATCTGAAGCGCTGATTATCAGGTCACCGGACTGATCACGGCGAACTGAACACTTTATCTAAAGATTCACGTAAAGAGAGTGTGCATTAATGAAAGACCATCACACAGATATCCTGATTATTGGCGGAGGCACCGGGGGAGTAGCCGCCGCGCTGGCCGCGTTGAAAATGGGGAAGCGAGTTATCCTTACCGAGGAAACCGACTGGCTGGGCGGCCAGCTTACCGCGCAGGCGGTGCCGCCTGACGAACACCCCTGGATTGAAACCACCGGATGCACCCTCAGCTATCGCCGCTGGGCAGAAGGTGTACGCGATTACTATCGTCGCTACTATCCGCTGCTGCCTGAAGCGCGTGAAAAGTTCCACTTCAACCCCGGCAATGGCAATGTCAGCCGCCTGTGTCATGAACCGCGTGTTGCCCTGGCTGTT
The DNA here is from genome assembly GCA_041751455.1 of Anaerolineae bacterium. GTDB lineage: Bacteria > Chloroflexota > Anaerolineae > Aggregatilineales > Phototrophicaceae > JAIOHN01. The sequence goes on along the minus strand of JBGSXK010000217.1, from coordinate 2,143 downwards.
ATCGAGGGTATGCTGGCCCCTTATCGCACTGGCAGACAACTCGAAGTGCTGCTCAAACATCGCCCTGTTACCGTCGAAACAGATGGCGACAGCATTCGCGCTGTGACTGTAGTTAATGACGAAACAGGTGAACAACTTGTCCTTAGCGCGCCCTACATTATTGATGCCACCGAACTCGGTGACCTGCTGGAACTGGGCGGGGTGGAGCATATCATTGGCGCGGAGAGCAAAGACCAGACAGGTGAACTCCACGCGCTGGATGGCGATCCCGATCCACTTGACCAGCAGGCTATCACGTGGTGTTTTGCGATGGATCACCTGCCCGGCGAAGATCATACCCTCGACAAGCCGGAAGATTATGATTTCTGGAAAAGTTATCAGGCCGATTTCTGGCCAGACAAGCAGTTAAGCTGGCATGATGTAAATCCCATCTCTCTGCAAACACGTTATCGCGCGGTTTTCGATGCTGATGGCAATACCGACTTCCGGCATAATCACGACTTCTGGCATTATCGGCGTATTTTTTACAAGGATTACTATCCGGCGGGCATGTTCTCCAGTGATATTACGCTGGTCAACTGGCCGCAGATTGATTACTGGCTGGGGCCACTGTTGGGTGTGTCGGAAGAGGAAAAGCAGAAGCACCTGCGCGGCTGTCGCCAGTTAAGCTACAGCCTGCTGTACTGGATGCAGACTGAGGCCCCACGTCATGATGGTGGTTATGGCTACCCCGGCCTTCGGCTGCGCAGCGATGTAGTCGGCACTACGGATGGCCTGGCGAAATATGTCTATATCCGTGAAGCACGTCGTATCCTGGCCGAGGTTATCGTGAAGGAACAGCATGTTGGCGTGGAGCAGCGCGGCGGCTTGCAGGGTGCCGAAACTTTTACGGATACAGTAGGTGTAGGCAGCTACCGTATCGACCTGCATCCCAGCACCGGCCTGCGCACTTATGTGGACATCAGCAGCTATCCGTTTCAGATTCCGCTCGGTGCATTAATTCCACAGCGGGTGGAAAATCTACTGCCCGCCTGCAAGAACCTGGGTGTTACCCATATCACGAACGGCTGCTATCGTCTGCATCCAGTGGAATGGAACATTGGCGAGGCAGCGGGGGCGCTGGCCGCCTACTGCCTGGAGCATAAACTTACACCGCGTCAGGTGCGTAACACGGACTCCCACCTGCAAGACTTTCAGACCATGCTGGCCGATAAGCTGGGCTTTGTGCTGGAATGGCCAAACTATGCCCGTATCACACCGCGTTAAAATTTAACTCTGTTACCACTATCGGGGCATAGTCTGACTGTGCCCCGTCCGAGCTATCTATACGAATTTCAAATTTGCCTCGCGGTTTCTGCGACATTGCTCATCCCTTTACGGTGTAATACACGAAAGAAACACATCAATGGGCTTTCGAGGAGAAACTATGTCTGCGCGTTATCGAATAGGTTTATTCAGCTTTATTATATTGATCAGCCTGGTGTTGTCTCTCGCGGTGAGCCAGGATTCAACAGCCCAGGGCAGCGAACAGAGTACACCCACACCCGGGGCGATCATCAGCATTCAGGGGCCTGTACAGGCTATCAATGGCAGCGTTGTGACTGTGGATGGGATAGGCATTATTGTCAATCCTAACGACCCTGTGCTAGCGACTTTACAGGTTGGTGATCTTGTGGTCATCACAGGCAGCGTTTCTATTGAGGGGAATACGATTTCGATCCTTGCCACCAATATCTTTTTGACGAATACGATCATCCCAACACTCACACCCTCCGTCGTGCAAACCCCGGAAGTTACACCAGATATTGATGATGATGATGACAACGACGATAATGATGATATTGACGACAACGATGATGATGACGATCTGCCCGTTATCATCGTGATCGAAGGGCCGGTACAGGCCATTAATATCAACATCATCACCATCTACAACATCAATATCGAAGTCAACATTAATGACCCCATCCTCACTGTCATTCAGATCGGTGACATGATTAAGGTAGAGGGTGTGATAAAAGACAATAACAACGATGACGATGATGATGACGACGGTGGCAGCACAACAATCGTCATTATCGCTGTTACGGTTATCATCATCAATGTGGAAGTCTTCATCAATAACGACTCCGGCCAGGTCTGG
>JBGSXK010000216.1:0-5275 GCA_041751455.1 Anaerolineae bacterium | reverse complement strand
ATCGAGAAGGCGAAGGAAATGGTCGCGCTGGCAAAGCAGAAAAACCTGCGTTACGGCGTGAACCTCAATCATCGTTTTACCCCGGCGGCATTGCGCGCCAAAGAGTGGGTGCAGGCCGGGCGGCTGGGTGAACTCCATATGATCGACATGACGATGTGGATTAACAACCCCAACGAAAGTTCGCCACACTTCCATATGCGGGCGCTGCACCCGCACTCGATTGATGTCATGCGTTATTATGGCGGGGATGTCGTCAAGGTTCATGCCTTCTTCAAGAAGGGCAAGGGGCGCACCATCTGGTCAAACGTGCAGGTCAACATGCTGTTTGCCAACGGTATTATCGGTCATCTGCGCGGCAGTTATGATGGCGATTTTGGCCGGGGCAGCTTTGGCCTGGAGACACTGGAAGTCGTTGGCTCGGATGGCCGCTTCATCCTGCGTGAAGCCTGCGAAGCGCTGGAATATTATCCGCGCTTCTCCCATGAGGTGGAAACCTACGCGCATATTGGCGGTATGATGAGCTTCAACGAGACCTTCGGCAGCCGCATTGGGCGCTGGATCGAGCAGAATATCGCCGGAGTCGCGCCGGAAGCCATTGATGGCAGCGGCGAGGAAGCGCTCAAGGCACAGCAGGTGATCGAGGCAGCTATCCAGTCCTGGGAAACCGACAGCGTGGTGACATTGTAGTTATGAGTTTCGAGTGACGAGTCATGAGTCAGCCTGTTAAGCGGAACTCATCATTCATTACTTTTTTGCTCTGCTTGTTATAAAAGGCAAATTCTATGTCCCTCATCACAGTGATTGGCCGTGGGCACTCCGGCACGCGGGCAATCTCGCACACGCTCTATAGCAGCGGCGTGTATATGGGCCACACCATCAATAATTCCGGCGATCTCGTCCCACCCCAGGCGATGTATGATGCCTGCCGGGTGATTGCCCCGTACATTGGCTGGAAAGAGGGGACGCTGGAATGGGATTTCAGCGGGCTGCACAGCATGGACATCCCTCAAGAGTATGACGCGTTTATCGAACTGTATCTGCAATCGGTGCTGGCCGAGGAATCTCGTCATAAAGGCTGGAAGATCCCCGAAACCACACTGGTCTACCCCTGGATTATCCGCCGCTTCCCGGAGATCAAATACATCTTCTGGATTCGTAACCCGCGTGACTGCATTCTGGGCCAGCACCTCACCGACGATATGCGCAGTTTCGGTATTCCATATCCTGAAACCGATGATGAACGCCTGCGCCGGGCGATTAGCTGGAAATACCAGTATGACCTGGTAAAAGCCACGCCGAAGCCCGAATGCTGGCTGGAAGTGCGCTTTGAGGACTTTGTGCTGAAGCAGGAAGAAACGCTGCAACGCCTTGAGGATTTCCTGGGCTTTAAGCTGGCGCGCATCATCGTCCGCCCGGACTCGATTGATCGCTGGAAAGAGGATAAAGGTGTAAATTACTTTGATTTTTTTGAGTCTGCCATGCGTGAATATGGCTATGAAATCCCGGAGAAAGCCCAATGACCCTGCGAGTAGGTGTGATCGGCCTGGGGCCAATTGGTAATCTTCACGCGCGGATTTACAGCGAAGACCCGCTGGCTGAGCTGGTTGGTGTGTGTGATGTGCAGAAAGACAGGGCAGATGCCGCTGCTGCAAGCTTCGGAGTCCCGGCCTTTTATGATGCGCAGAAAATGCTGGAAGCGCTCACGCCCGATGTGTGCAGCGTGACGACTGGCGGTTATGAGTATGGCAGTGACCATTATGCGCCCACCATGCTGGCGCTGGAAGCTGGCTGTCATGTGCTGGGCGAGAAGCCCATCTCCAACGAGATCGAAGAAGCTGAGGAAATGGTCGCCACTGCCAAAAAGAGGGATCTATGCTATGGCGTAAATCTCAATCACCGCTTCACCCCGGCGGCGCGGCTGGCAAAAAAGTGGGTAGATGAAGGCCGTCTGGGGCACTTGCTGTTCGTCAACATGGCTATGTGGATCATGAATCCGGCGGAAAGCTCTCCTTATTACCACCTCAAGGCACTGCACCCGCATACCATCGACGTGATGCGCTATTTTTGCGGCGATATCGAGGCCGTACAGTGTTTTGCTACCAAAGCGCCGGGACGTAAAATCTGGTCTACCGCTCAGTTCAATATGCGCTTCAAAAACGGGGTGGTCGGTTCGCTTACAGGCAGCTACGATATCATGCGCGGGCATCCAATGGAGCGCTGCGAGGTCGCCGGAACGGGTGGACGGTTCGTGCTGGAAGATATGTGGCGCGAGCTGACGCTGTACCCAGCAGGCAACTTAGAGAAAACAGTCTACAGCGACCCCGCCTTTGGTGGTTTCCATAATTTCGAGACGACCTTCAAAACGCGCATTCACACGTTCATTGAGGAAGTGACTAACGGTGTCGCGCCGGAGCAGATTGACGGCAGGGCCGAGGATGCGCTGGCCGCGCAGAAAGTAATCGCCGCAGCGATTGAATCACTGGACAACGAAACAGTGGTTTACGTGCGCTGAGTTACAATTGCTAAACCATCAATTTTCTCTGACAAAACTCCTTAAGATTTATGTTAAACTGATGAAGGTGCATTTTAAACAGGAATTGCCTGCCTGTGCGCTATCATCTGCGATCACAACCCACTCAAGAAAATAGTCATGCGCTGGTGCTGGGCACAGGGTTAGCCGGGCTGCTGGCGGCTCGTGTGCTGGCCGACCATTTCCATCAGGTCACCGTGATTGAACAGCCGCGCGCCATCACCCTGGCTGACTGGCCGCCGCCTGTTCAGGCACAGCGGCTTATCGAGCGCTGGTTTCCCGGCCTCGGCGCGGAACTCATGACGGCGGGCGCGCCTTCGGTGGAATGGACTGCTGAATGCCCGGTACTGCTGCCGGTAGGGTGGTCACCCCGTTTCCAGTCGGGTATGGTTTCGCGCCTCTCTACTTCCGCCCTGCTCGAAAGAATCGTATGTCAGCGTTTGCTGGATTACAGCATGGGGCGTGTGACCTTCATCACAGGCCAGATTGTTGATGGTTTGCAACGTGACGGCCAGTGTATCAGTGGTGTACGCTTCGCATCCGGCGAGGTGTGCCGGGCTGACCTGGTGCTAGAGGCCAGTGGGCGTGACTCGCAGGCGGTTAAATGGCTGGCGGCGCTGGGATATCGTGCGCCGGAGGAAATGGTTATTGAGAGCGGCCTGCACACCGCGACCGCGCTTTTCCAACAGCCAGAAGGTTTTGAATATGATTGGCGGGCACTGCTCGTACTGCCCATGCCAGGCGAAAAGGCGCGCGGCGGCTTTCTCTATCCTGTCGAGGGGCGACGCTGGGCAGTGGTCCTGTTTGGGCGCGATCTGATCCCCACCGATATACCCGGTTTCCTCGATTACGCGGCGGAGCTGCGTACTCCACTGGTCGCGAATATACTGCGCGATACCGTGGCGCTGTCTGCTATTGAAAGCACACAGAACATTACCCTGCGCCAGCGCTACTATGAGCGCCTGCTCGCCTGGCCGGAGGGGTTTGTCGTGGTGGGTGATGCAGCCTGCGACTACAGCGCGCTCTACAGCGGAACAGGAGCGGCACTTTCGGCCTCAGCCCTGGCGGAAGCACTGGACGAGCAGCGCAAACAACAGCCGGAGGGTGATCTGAAAGGATTGGCCGGGCGTTTTCTCGGCAGGCAGGCGCGTTTGAATGCTCTGCCCTGGCGTGTGGCTGAAACCTGTGTCGATTACTGGCGCGCGACTCACCCTGCCGGTCATGTGCTGGGGTTGCCCGCCTGGTATATCGAGCAGGTAATGGCCGTTGCCGTGTGTCATCCCGCCACTTACCAGACCCTGCTGGAAATTGCCCAGCGGGCGACCTCGCCTATGCAGTTATTTACCCCCTCCATCTTCTGGCAGACAGTCCGCCAGCAGTTTATGCCACGTCATCCACGTATGATCCCTCCTATGCCGCCTGTCTTCCGTGCTGCGCCCACGCGCAAATCCATCACGCAGGAGATGGCCGCAGTGGCGAACCTGAGGGAGTAGCACCTCATGCGAAATATGATAAACTGTTTGCAGGGCTTTAATTTCTGAAAAACGTGAGTCAATCGCTTATCCGGTTTATGATGTTACAACTTCGATAGCCCTTATATTTTCCAGATGGCTTAACCTCCGTTTCCTTGACATTCGCTAGAGACTTCCGTAAGATTATCCCTTGACAGAGAGAGAGACCACAAGCCTGATAGGATACACAAACCCACTTGCGGCCATGCAGACTGAGACCAGCAGGCCGAAATTTCCAGTTAGGACATTCAACGAGGTGCAGCCATGACTGGCGAACTGATCGTAGCGGTGTTTCCCTCTCGTGCGATTCTCACCAAAGCCCTTGATCGCATTATGGAAATGGAAGATTTTGAAGTTCAGCACGCGGCTATTGTTGCCAAAGCGCGTGACGGCGAAATCGTGATTCTCGACGACGACATCAGTCCTAATGAAGGTGCTATTGCTGGCAGCACATTAGGCGCGGCTATGACCGCTTTCGGGCTGGCACAACTCGGCGCGCTGGCGCTGCCGGGCATCGGGGCATTAATTGCGCTGGGTACGGGATTGATCGCAGGGGGGCTGGTCGGCGGGCTGACCGGGCGCTTTGTCGCTCAACTCATTGATTTCGAGTATAAGGATTACCCGGTGCAAATGCTGGCGCAGCAGCTTCAATCCGGCCATCCGGCGCTGGTGCTGCAAGTGGAAAATGCTGATACAGTGCTGCCACTGCTGCGTATAGAACTGAAACCCTACCGGGTGGAAGTGCTGGAACGGCTGCACGAGGCACAATATGCTGTTGGCAAAGCCGGACGTCCCTAAAACAGATTGACAGGCCGGGTAAGTGGTGTCCCCGGCCTGAGATGATCTATCCCTCTGGCTTGCTGGTATCTGCTGAGGGTGGCAGATCATTGTTGCCAGTTTCGGGGTCTGATTCTTCCGGTGTTGGTGGGATGACCCCCGTGAGCGCCTGCATCTCCCCGGTCGCTTTCGCCGCAGTTTCTATGGCGGATTTAGCTTCTATTGATGCCTGCGTGGCGACTTCCTTGCGTGCATGGGCCTGGACTTCAACCTTCAGGGCTTCAGCTTCGGCTTCTGCCGCGCGGCGGATCGCGGTCTGGGCAGAGTCATTGGCCGCTTCCACTTCCATTCTTTGCAGGAATTCCCTGATCTGTGCCGGAGTGCGCACTGCCTGCCCCCACTGTGCGCTCTCATCATTCATCACATCAAGCGTCCCCTCAACGGTAGCGCGTATACT
>JBGSXK010000215.1:0-8771 GCA_041751455.1 Anaerolineae bacterium | reverse complement strand
ACATTGATGATGCCTGTCATGTTAGCACAGCGGCCTATAAGGGTCAAGACGGAATCTGGGTGCGCAGTTCAAAAATTCCTGCCCTGCCAGAGAAATCGCTGACCCCCACTGTGTATGTGCCTGTGGTGCTGACCTCAAAATCTGCGACCCTGGCATCGAGCGCATCCAGCGTGGTATCTACTGTGGTATGATCGTCGTTGAATACCACGCGCGTGCCCGTATCATCCCATAATGACAGCACCGGGTCGAGCGTACTGGAAAGATCACGCGCGGTCAGAGTCACGCGCTGCCCAGCTTCCAGGTCAAGCGTACAGCGGAAGGCTGTAGACTGCAGCAGAGTGACCTGCTGTAGCGGGATTTCACAGGGGGCCACCAGCGGTGTGGCCTGTATGATCACCTCCACATGCCCGCTCTGTGCGCCGCTGAAGCTGTGAATACGAAGTGTATAGGCTCCAGCGTGTGGCAGATGCAACTGGCGCACCTGTGCGTCCAGCGATTGCAGTGTGTCGTCATCACTCTGATGATCGTCATTAAAGGCCAGGCGGTGTGTCCCCCTCAGGACTTCCAGCGTGACATCCAGCGCGCTATCGTCCAGGCTGCGTGCGCTCACCGTCAGATATTCCGGCTGTGCGGCGTGATAGACCAGCTCTACCGCGCCTTCAAATTCGACCAGTGTCACGATCACTGGCGCACCGGGCGTGACGGTTTGCAGCAGCAGCCACAGCAAAAGCATCATCTGCATAAGCATTAACGGGTGAACAGCGTCCCACGCAGGTAATCGGCCTCTTCGCTCAGCATAAAGGCGATGATTTTAGCCATGCCCGGTGGGAAGCCGTATTCACGGTGCGCACGGGCGATCTCTTCTTCGACGGAACGACCTTCTTTCTCCGCACGGGCAATATCCACGCTCAGCTTCATATCGGTAACGATATTGCCGGGGCAGATGACGTTAACCCGGATACCACGCGGCGCGAGATGCAGCTCCAGTGTCATACCCAGCCCATTCGCACCACCTTTGCTCGCACCGTAGGCCAGTGATGAGCTGCCACTTTTCACCCCTGCGCCAGAGGCAACCACCACCATCACGCCCTGGCCGTTAGCCGCCTCCAGCAGCGGTGCAGCATGGCGCGCGCACAGGAATACCCCTTTGATATTGATGTCCAGCGTCATCTCAAAATCTTCGATAGGGAATTCTTCCGGGGTGAGCCAGGGGCCTTTCAATACACCCGCCGCGCACACCAAACCGTCCAGCCGCCCGTGCTGCTGGCGGGTGTAGTCGAACAACGCTTTGACATTGGTATCGTCACGCACATCTGTAGCAAAAAAGTCGGCCTTTGCACCGGTCTCGCGGATTTTCGCTGCGGCCGCCTCGCCTTTGTCCTTCTGAAAGTCGGCCACAACGACGGCTGCACCGCGCTCTGCGCACAACTGCGCGGTGGCCTCTCCGATGCCCTGCGCGCCGCCGGTCACAACAATAACTTTGTTCTCAAAAGAAAGTGGGTGGGTCATGACATTCCTTTTATTTGTTTGTACTCATTAAGCTAACGCTCATCAATACTTATCAATCCTGCTCGTGCAGTAAACGATCATCGTACAGGTATTTCCAGTGCCGCCAGTCTGCCACGTATGAAGGTATTCGCCTGGCGCACCTGCTCTTCACTCTTAAGATGCTCGATAAAGCCGTAACCATCAGGCAGCAGCGCCTCGAAGCGTCGGAACAGGGTATCCCAATCCAGCACACCTGTGCCGGGCACTGCTTCGCTGATATGCACGACATGGCCATCCTGCACCACTACATCTTTGAGGTGCGCGGTAACAAAGTACGGCCCCAGCACATCAAACAGGTGATTGATCGCGGCGGTGCTATGATAGACTTCATCAATACTGGTGAGGAAGTTGACCGCATCCAGGTTGACCTTTATCCAGTCCGAGCTGGTTTCCAGGATAATATCGCGCACGTTTTCTGGTGTGTTCAGCGTGGTAGTGACGTGGCATTCCAGCGCGATGGGCACGCCCTCTGACGCGGCGACGGTGGCAATCTGGCGCAGGCTCTCTACGAGGTGCGCTCGTGTCTGTGGGGTGAAGTTGCCGGGGTGTGCCCACCAGGGGCTTGTCGGGTGCAGGCTGGTGGGGCGAATGCAGGCAATGGGCACTTCCAGCGCCGCGCCCAGCCGAACAATACCCTGTGCGATGCGGATGGCTTCGGCGCGTACCCTTTCGTCAGGCGAAATCAATGAAGGGTAACTGCCCCAGAATTGCACCACTTCGATGCCGTGCGCGGCCAGGAGCGCTTTGATGCGCTGGCCTGTTGCCAGCGCGTCGGGCGCAGTGGGGTCGCCCTGGAAATGGGCAACTGTTCCGGTAAAACCCATTTCGGCCATGCTGCCCGCGATGCGATCATCAATGGCATTAAAATTACCCGGAAACCAATCATCGGCTGCACCTAAGCGCATGATATCCCCCTGAGCCATCCCTGAACCCTGAAGGCTCAAAGCATACAGTAAATAAAAGAGGGGACATAAACCGAGAACGACAATGCAGGGTTAGCGATGCAGGTTTATGTCCACTAAATCCTATTATAATTTATAAATTCGGCTTAGCCAGCCACTTGAGTCCAATACGCTATATCCAACTGTGGGATATGGGTGATGGCATAGACTGTATCACCCGGCCCCTGGATGTATGTGGTGAAGGAACGTGGCCCTGCGGCCTGCCGGGCTGAGTCAAAACCGATGCCTTCCGTCATGCCCCAGCCCATGATGCCTTCGGCACGTCCCAGACGATCCCATGCCTGGCCGAAGCCGCGTATGGGTACGAATAAACCCTCAGGGGCTTCTTCATCCAGTTCGGGATCGCCCTCGATATACGTGTCGGGCAAGATAAGCACCTGATTGCCCTCATTGACCATCACCCAGATTTCACGCCGGTCAGAGAACCACATCATCACACCGCCCTGGAACGGCTGCCAGGCCGCGAACACCGCCTGCGCCGGGTCCTGCGGGCAGGGATAGCGCCCATCTTCGTCAGGCAGTAGCGGCTGCTGCGAACACGTCACTTCTATTGTGATGTCCTGCGTGACGATTTCTCCGCCCCCATGCACCTCCAGGCGATAACGCACTGCGCCGGGGTAAATAAAAGCGCCAACACCTGCCAGCATGGTCTCCAGTGGGCGCGGTGGCGCGTTCAGCGGGCGCGGGCAGTTTTCTTCCGTTTCATGCGGGCAGGCATAAAAATAGGCGTGGCTGCCTGTGGCCTGCCATTGAAAATCCACCGACGACAGATTTTGTATGGTTTCCGCACTGGCTGTTAATTCGATGATTTCGGCGGCTTCATCTTCAGCCACATCAGGGCCAGCCAGTGGTGGACGGGCGGGGAGCCAGATCACCGCGCCAGGCGGGGGTGCTTCCGGGTTATCCAGGCAGTTGAGCGCCGCGATCTGTGTCACACTGACTCCGGGCATATCGCGCAGCAGATCAGCCAGGCGCTCGCCTTCGCGGATGATATAAGGCTCGAATCCATCCAGCGTGGGCGCTGTGCAGACCGCCAGACGCGCATCATCCGGCACGGGGGTACTGGTAGGTGTGGGCACGATGGGCACGATGGGCCTGACCGGCGTGGACTGCGCATAGGCGGCAGGGGTAAGTATCAGCAGCAGGAGTAGCAAACAGAGGATGTGTTTCTTCACAGGATTTTATGCCTTTCCAGATTCAGGAGGAAACTGATGGATTACTTGCTTCAGGCTATAATATGACATCAAAATGCAATCGCTAATCTACCTCGGCGGGCATACATCCTGATACGGCTGGCCGGGGAAGAACTGCGCCCATTCTTCGGATGTGAGAGTGCGACCAGCGAGCGTACAGGCTTCGCGCAGCCACTGCTCAATGCCCACAGGCCAGACGACAATGCTGCCATCGCTGCTGCCAGAGGCAAGGTATTGCCCGGCGGGGTGGTAAGCCACGCTGTAGACCCAATCGCCATAGCCTCTGTAAGCATCGCCGATCAACTGGCCGCTTGCGACATCATATAGGCGCACCACGTTTTCCGCCGTACCGACAGCCAGTATCGCCGAGTCAGGGCTATAGGCTACGCTTAAAATCACATTGGCCGCGCCCGTGAGGGTATGCAGCAGTTCACCGCTGGTCGCATCCCACAGCAGCGCGAGACTGTCTGCCCCGCCAGAGGCTAATGTGCGGCCATCAGGACTGTAGGCAAGAGTAAATACCGCGCCCTGATGCGCTGCCAGACGGCTGATCTCTGCTCCACTGGCGGCATCCCACACGATCACTAAGCCGTAACTATCCCCCGCGGCCACCCGGCGGCCATCCGGGCTGTAAGCCACGGCGTAAGTGGTGCCGCTCAGGCCCTCGTAGGTGCGGGTGATCTGGCCTGTGCGCGTATCCCATGCCTTGACCACAGGATCACTGCCGCTGGAAAGCAGGGTCGTGCCCTCCGGGCTGTAGGCCAGACTCAGAACCCAGTTGGTGCTGCGGTCGCTAAGCTGGCGGACAGCGCTGCCTGCCGCGACATCCCACAGAATCACCGTTCCATCACGGCTGCTGGACGCTATTATTGTGCCATCCGGCGACCAGGCGACATCGGTCACGCTGGCATTATGGCCGTAAAACGGCAGGCCGACCCGCGCCCAGCTAATGCTGTCCCACACAATCACCGTGTTATCATCCCCGCCAGAGGCCAGCAGGCTGCCAGCAGGATTATACGCGACAGACTGCACCGGGCCATTATGCCCGGTCAGCATCCGGCGGGCCGCGTTTGGATTGATTTGCACCAGCCCGACCAGCGCATTCTGCGCCTGTATATGTTCTGCATCTGTGTCTGCCAGTTGGTAATCCGCCACACTTACCAGCAGCGCTGCGCCGGGATCGATGCCGCCACCTGTATCAGGCAGGCTGGTCGACATGTCCAGACCTCCAGGTGTGATGTCGTTGTCCTCGTCCGGGCTGTAAATGACGGCGGTCTGGGTAGGCAGGGCCTGGGCAATCTGCGTTGTCGGCGGCGCGGGGACAGGAGCATCCTCTGCATCCAGTGCGGCGACTTCCGCACGGGCTTCCTGCCCCAGCGCGCGGATGGTGGCGCGGAAGGTATCCTCCTGCGCCTGGGCTGTCGCCCGGGTGTCGTTGACACTGATGAGTGCGGCTACCGCTGTCCCCTGCGCTGAGGAAGCCTGCTGGCGGGCGGCATCTGCCTCGCGCCACTGAATAAAGGCGATCACGGCCAGCGCGACGGCGATAATCAGGGCGCTCGTTACGGCGATAAGCAGGACACGCTGGCGGGCGGTCTCTGCCTGACGGCTGGCAAAGATATACTGAGTATGAAGCTGGGTTGGCTCTGGCGTTTTATCCATGCTGGCCGCCAGCCAGGTCTCCGCCTCCACCAGGTCAGTCCCACGCAGGATAAAACTGTTATCACGCTGGCGGTTATCCCATTCCAGCGCGCGCACCAGCAACCGGGTATGTGCCCGTACATGGTCAAGGTCAGTGTCCAGTGCCTCGTTCAGCAGGCGGAAGGCACGCTCGAAATCATCATTTTCACGGAAAAACAGCCAGTTATGCGAGGCAAGCGACGAGTGCAGCCGAGCGCGTTCCTCGACCTCGCGGTGCAGGATGGGCACCAGTTTTTTGCTGTGTTTAACCGCGTATTCGATCTCAAGACGGCAGACTTCCGATACAGCGGAGTCCGGGCTGATGACGAACACAAATGCATTGGCGTTCTCGATGCCCGCGTAAATCTCCGCCAGCCAGGCCGCCGTCGGCGGAATATCTTCCAGGTCAATCCAGATATCACGGTCACGGCTTTTCAGCTCGTTATAAAGGCGCTGGACAAACTCAAGATCACGGCGCGAATACGAAATAAACAGGTCGGTCATGGCGGCTCTCCCCTGGGGGTTTTACAACTGCTCATTGTAGTGCAGAAGGAGTCAAGGATGCCAGTAAATGTACTGTATCCTGCCCAGACCACTCAATAACTGCCTACCAGTGAGCGCCAACTGCCGCTGGCCCCGGAAGCCTCCTCCGCCGCGATGATAATAATCTGGGTGCGCTGGGGCAGCGCCAGCATCAGGCCACGATCAAAGGGTTGATAAACGGCCTGCAATCCGCTTTCCCCGCTGTAAGCCCAGCCCAGTCCCTGCCGCACATTCGGGTTCTCGCGCCAGACTTTGCCAAAGCCGCGTACAGGTTCGAGACGACCGGTGGGCGGGGTTTCGCCGCCGCTGGGTGGATCCGTCTCAGGGTCGTAAGTGTCCTCAAAACGCCGAAAGCGCCCGCCGTTATAGAGCACGTAAACAGGGCCTTGCAGCCACAGCATAAAACCACCCTCAAATTCCTGCCAGGCAGCCTCGGCATTCAGGCCGGTAGGTGGGTCGCCCTGTGGACAGCCGATTTGCTGAATCAGGTTGGGGTCACTGTTGAAAATGGGATTAAAGCCACCCGGCGGCGGGAAGGGACAGCTCACCGGGCCAACCACAGTGGGCAGGCCAGAATCATCAAAGGGTTGAGTGGGCGCGGCAATCACCTGCTGCGGCAGCACCGTCGCCTGCATGGCCAGTTCCAGCAGCGAGTTGACTGCACGTGGCTCTGGCGTGAGGGTGGGTGTGTCTGTGGGTGTGGGGGATGGCGTATCGGTAATCGTCGCGCTGGGCGTGACCGTGGCGGTTTCCGTGAGAAGCGCCGTGGGCGTAGGGGTCTCGCTCTCTGTCGGTGTCCAGGAGGCGATAGGTGTCGGGCTGGGCAGCGGCGTATCCGTCGCGGTGGGAAGCTGTGCCACAGTCGGCAGTTCCCCCACTGCTTGTGGATCGCTGCCACAGGCGGCCAGTATCAGCAGGGCAATGAGGCAAATTAATCGTTTTATCATGCCTGAAATTATACTGTTAATGTGGCGTTGTGCCGAATAGGAGGATGCGCCCATTCAGGGGGTGTTTACCTGTCGAACGCCGTGCAGACACGCTCACTGCCGATGCCGCTGATGACACAGCGCTCCTTTGCGTTGTTTAACAGCTTCTGTGTCCAGTTGACTACGCCGCCATCACCAAGCTCAAGAAACTGGCCGGAAGGGCTGGTGGCATGGATATGAAAGCACAGGTCGTCATAATAGCCGTGCCCGCTGGTTCGCTGCTCATCAAATCGATATTCGACCTGTGGAAAGAGTGCCCGAAGCGGCGCGAAAATCTGCTCGGCCAGCCATGCCTGACGATTTGCCGCGCCAAAATCGGTCAGGGAGACATGCAGCGAAATATCTGCCCCCAGGAAGGTGTGCAGTGCCCGCAGGTAAAAGCCAATATGCAGCACCAGCGCTGAACATTCAAACTGCAAATTACCCTGATCGCGCCCTGTGCTGCACAGCGTGAAAGCACTGAAATGCGCCAGTGCATCAGGGTTGTTCTGGTACTGCTGAGTACGCAGGAGCCGGTGGCTGGCCGCCAGATGGACAGCTACCGAGGATTTTGGGTTGGCGCGCAGGTGCTGGCGGCGTTGAAGGGCAGCTTCCAGCGCGAGGGTATTGGTGGAATCCGAAACAACCTCGGTATGGCGAATGGTGGACAGCACCCAGTGCTGATCTACCGCAGCGATTGCCGAGCAGGTCCCCAATGGGGTGACAGGTGATAACGCCACAGGTTGAAATTCTGAGGGAAGCTGCGAAAAGGCGACCTGTTCCCATTCCAGTAGTTGAATGTGAGAAACCTGCGAGGGCCGTACAAAGCGATTGGCTTCATAGGATGCCAGCACAGAGGCAGGTTTTTGCTGCGCGGCCCGCTGGCGGTAGATTTCCAGCAGGAGGGATTGCAGGTCAGTTAACGTAAGACGCTCGGCCAGCGCAGACACCAGATCGGGGATGCCAACCTGACGTTCGATGCGTTCTATGATTTTATTGCCCATGAGTCAGGAAATCTCCTTTGAGCACCGCAGCTCATTCTCCATCATACAGCAAAAACAAGATACATTATAAACTTTTACAATCTCTCATGCACCTTAAAAACCCAAAAACAGAAACAAAAAGAGGCGACTCAAGGTCGCCTCAGGAAGATTGATTATTCAGGGCTGTACGTTAGTTGTTGTGAGCAGCCTTGACCTGAATACGGCGCGGCTTGGCCTCCTCGGCCTTGGGCAGCACCAGCGTGAGGACACCATGATCGAAGGTGGCCTCTGCCCCCTGGATGTTGACCGGGGCATTGACGGACAGGCGGCGCTCAAACTTGCCATGAAAACGCTCACGCAGCAGGTACTTCGCGTCTTCCTTCAGGCCGTTGATTTCACCACGAATGACCAGCACCTCGCCATCCAGCGTAATGTCCAGGTCTTCCGGGTGCAGGCCGGGCACCGAAGCCGTCAGGACGAAATTGTCCTCGGTCTCATAGGCATCGACAGGCAGACGGAATACGCGCTCGGTCTGATCCTGCTGCGGTGCGGCACGGCGGTTGGTGTAAACGGGTTCACGTACAATCAACATGGCTATTCTCTCCATCCGGGTTTGAGTTACTTTTAAATACTACAAATGATGTTAGATCAGCCATGTAAGAAAAATATCGGCGCAGTATAAAAGATATGTAGATGTTGATCTCAGCAGGAGTTGCAGGATTTATGTTTCAGAAGCCGCGCAACAATAGTTACGTGCCTGTGACTGCCCGCAGGCGCGCCTCAAATTCGCTTAACATAATCGCGGTTGCGCCCCAGACCTTGTGCCCACTCAACGCATAAAATGGCACCTTAACCTCTGCGCCCCGGAACTCGCGGTACTCATGGGTTTTATACTGC